>JAFARH010000464.1 GCA_019245555.1 Betaproteobacteria bacterium | reverse complement strand
CTCCGTCGAGTACATCATGCGCGACGTGCCGGGCGGCTGGATCATCCGCTACATCCACTCCACCGGTGCGTCGGCATTCTTCATCGTCGTCTACCTGCACATGTTCCGGGCGCTCCTCTACGGCTCGCACAAGGCGCCGCGTGAGCTGGTGTGGATCTTCGGCGTGCTGATCTATCTCACGCTAATGGGCGAGGCGTTCTTCGGCTACCTCCTGCCCTGGGGCCAGATGTCGTACTGGGGCGCGCAGGTCATCGTGAACCTTTTCGGTACGGTTCCGCTCATCGGGCCGGATCTTTCGCTCTGGATCCGCGGCGACTACGTCGTGTCGGATGCGACGCTCAACCGTTTCTTTGCGCTGCACGTGATCGCGTTCCCGCTGGTGCTGCTCGGGCTCGTGACGGCGCACCTGCTCGCGCTGCACGATGTCGGCTCGAATAACCCCGACGGCGTGGACATCAAGAAGGTCAAGGGACCGGACGGCCACTATGCAGACGGCATTCCGTTCCACCCGTACTACACGGTCAAGGACCTGGCTGGTGCGATCGTATTCCTGATGATCTTCTGCTTCGTCCTGTTCTTCGTGCCGGAGATGGGTGGCTACTTCCTCGAGGCGAACAACTTCATCCCTGCTGATCCGCTGAAGACGCCGCCGCCCATCGCGCCGGTCTGGTACTTCACGCCGTTCTATTCGATCTTGCGCGCAGTGCCGCCGCTCTTCCACTCGCAGTTCCCCGGGGTAATGGCGATGGGCATTGCGACCATGATCCTTTTCTTCCTGCCCTGGCTGGATCGCTCGCCAGTGAAGTCGATCCGCTACCGCGGCACGCTCTACAAGTCGTGGCTCACGGCCTTCATCATCGTGTTCTTCGTGCTTGGATATCTGGGCACCGAGCCCACCACGGTCTGGGGTCAGTTCCCATTCGACGCGTTCTTCCTTGATACGAAGGACGTCGCCACGTGGGTCGCGCGGCTCTGCTCGATCATCTACTTCCTCTTCTTCTTCCTCATGCCCTGGTACACGGCGCGCGACAAAGTGCTGCCGGTGCCCGAGCGGGTGGTGTACGAGGCCCACTAACATGAAAAACATCCTCGCCATCGTCAGAACTGCGCTGCTTCTCGCTCCGCTCCTCGCATTCGCATCGGAGGGCGGCTACCGCCTCGACCGGGCGCCGAACGACCCGCGCGATCTGGTGAGTCTCCAGTCAGGCGCGCGCACTTACATGAACTACTGCCTAGGCTGCCATGGCATGCAGTACATGCGCTATGACGGCCTGAAGGAGATTGGCCTCACCGAAGCACAGGTCAAGGACAGCCTGATGTTCACCGGTGAGAAGGTCGGTGAGCCGATCCGCATCGCCTTCAATCCAAAGGATGCGAAGGCGTGGTTCGGCGTCGCGCCGCCCGACCTCTCGGTGATCGCCCGTTCACGCGGCGCCGACTGGCTCTATACCTATCTCCGCACGTTTTACCGCGATCCGAAGACGGTGACAGGCTGGAACAACGCCGCTTTCCCGAACGTGGGTATGCCGCATGCGCTGTGGACCTTGCAGGGCCAGCGCGCGCTCGAGGTCGAGGAGAAGAAGGAAGGCGGCCACACTCAGGTCGAATACAAATGGTCGGAAATCACGAAGGGCACGCAAACTGCTGCGGAATACGACGCGACGGTCCGTGACCTCGTGAATTTCCTGGTCTACGTGAGCGAGCCGCACGGCAACAGCCGTCGTCCGATCGGCATCGTCGTGCTCTTCGCGCTCGGCATTGTGTTCGTGTTTGCACTGCTTCTGAAGAAGGAATACTGGAAAGACGTGAAGTAGCCGGGCGCCGCGGGGCGCCCCAGGAGTCTGGACTTAAACCATGATGCAACTCTACTCGGGCACTACGTGCCCTTTCAGCCATCGCTGCCGCTTCGTGCTGTACGAGAAGGGCATGGATTTCCAGGTCATCGACGTGGATCTCTATAACAAGCCCGAAGACATCGCGGTGATGAATCCCTATAACCGCCTGCCGGTGCTGGTCGAACGCGACCTCATCCTGTACGAGTCGAACATCATCAACGAGTACATCGATGAGCGCTTCCCGCATCCGCAGCTGATGCCGGCCGACCCGGTGATGCGCGCGCGGGCGCGGCTCATGCTCTTCAACATGGAGGTCGAGCTCTTCTCGCAGATCGAGGCGCTCGAGTCCGGCAAAGAGAAGGCCGTGGAGCGCTCGCGCCAGCACGTGACCGATCGCCTGATCGAGCTCGCGCCGGTCTTCACCAAGACCAAGCACATGCTCGGCGACGATTTCACGATGCTCGACGTCGCCATCGCGCCGCTCCTCTGGCGCCTGGATCACTACGGCATCAAGCTCGGCAAGACGGCGGCGCCGCTCATGAAGTACGCCGAGCGCATCTTTTCGCGGCCAGCGTTTATCGAGGCGCTCACGCCCTCCGAGAAGGTGATGCGCAAGTAGGGGAAATGAAGGAGATACCGACCAAGCCGTATGTCTTGCGGGCGCTCTTCGAATGGTGCGTCGACAACGGCTACACGCCGCACCTCGCGGTAAAGGTCGATTCGCGCACGCAGGTCCCGCCCGAGTACGTGAAGGGCGGCGAGATTACCCTGAACATCAGCCCGAACGCCGTGCACAAGCTCCAGATGGGGAACGAGCTCATCGAGTTCTCCGCGCGCTTCGGCGGCGTTGCGCGCCAGATCTCAGTGCCGGTGACGAACGTCTACGCGCTCTATGCGCGCGAGACCGGCCACGGCATGACCTTCGACGTCGAGGGTGCGAAGCCCGGCATCCAGACGAAAGGCGAGACCGAATCGGTCTCTGCCAACACCCGACCGACCGCCGCGCTACCGGCGCCAACAACACACGAGCCGCCCAAGAAGCCCACCGGCGGCGGCAAGCCGACACTCCGCCGCATCAAGTAGTACGCTAGAAAAAGGGCCGGCTTAGCTCAGTTGGTAGAGCAGCGGTTTTGTAAACCGTTGGTCGCGGGTTCGATTCCTGCAGCCGGCACCACCAATAAAAAAGCCCGCCGAGTTTTACCCTCGAGCGGGCTTCAGTCCTAAGGTGAAACCTTAGAGCGGCTTGATGTTCGCCGCTTGCAGGCCCTTCGGGCCGCGCTTCACTTCGAACTCGACCTTCTGGCCTTCTTTGAGCGTCTTGAAGCCGCTCATCTGGATCGCGGTGTGATGTGCGAACAGATCTTCGCCGCCCTCAGTCGGGGTGATGAAGCCGAAGCCTTTGGAGTCGTTGAACCACTTAACAGTGCCAGTTGCCATTTCTCTTACTTCCTTTGATGTGCCGCGCGATTCCGGGCGCGACGAAGCCGGGCATGACGATCAAGGAAGTGATTTGACTGCGCCTACTGGACACTGAGTGGACCACGGGACGGGGTGCAAATACGCTACCTTTGAATCACTGCGGGACGGAGTATAACACCCGGCCCCCCGGCGTCGACCGCCCGGTAGGCCTACAAGCTGCAGGCGGGCATAACATTCCCCCATGACCGACCTCGCCGATATAGTCACTTCCGCCTTCTGGCGCGTTAATCCGCCGGACGCAGATCCGCAGGAAACCCGCGAGTGGCTCGACGCCTTCGATGCGCTCGTGCAATCCGAAGGCCGCGAGCGCGCCACGTTCCTCTTGCGCAAGCTCCTCGATCACGCCCGCGCGCGGCGCGTGCCGCTGCCGCCGGTGCTGAACACGCCCTACAAGAATTCGATCGGTCTCGCCGACCAGCCGCAGTTTCCCGGCAACCTCGAAGTGGAGAGCCGCATCTCGGCCATGGTGCGCTGGAACGCGCTCGCCATGGTCGTGCGTGCGAATCGCGCGCACGCCGAGCTCGGCGGACATATCGCGAGCTATGCGTCCGCCGCTGATCTCTTCGAGGTCGGCTTCAACCATTTCTTCCGTGCGGGCGTCGATGGCGATCTCGTCTATTTCCAGCCGCACTCGGCGCCCGGAGTGTATGCACGCGCTTTCCTCGAAGGCCGTCTGCCGGAGGAACGTCTGGCGCACTACCGGCAGGAGACCGGCGGCAAGGGGCTGAGCTCGTATTGCCATCCGTACCTGATGCCCGAGTTCTGGCAGTTCCCCACCGGCTCGATGGGACTCGGTCCGCTCAATGCGATCTACCAGGCGCATTTCCTCCGCTACCTGGAATTCAGGAAAATTCTGGATACCAAGGTGAAGAAAGTGTGGGCATTCGTCGGCGACGGCGAAATGGACGAGCCGGAGTCGCTCGCCGCCCTGTCGCTGGCAGCGCGCGA
>JAFARH010000440.1 GCA_019245555.1 Betaproteobacteria bacterium | reverse complement strand
GTGTTCATCCATTTCGCGGATGCGCCGCTCCTGCATGTCCATCAGGCGAGACTCGAGCTCGCTCCACACGCTGTCCGCGAGGAAACCTTTCGAATCGCTGATCGTGTCGGCTATGGCGAAATGCTCTTCGAGCCCAATCTTGCCTTGCATGGTCGTCTCCTCCGATGGCATGTTAACGCCCACGGAGGCATGATGAGTCAGCAAGAACCCGGCTCCACCGACGCCGCATACGATCCTGCGGTCGCGCTGAAATTCTTCAAATCCGCAGGCAAGCCCGCGACCATCGGCGAAGGCGAGACGATCTTCGGCGAGAAGGAGCGCGCGATCCCGCTGCTGCGACGGCAGAAGATGTACCTCCTGGTGAAGGGCGACGTGGCGCTCGTCAGCAACAAGAAGACCATCGGCCGGGTGCGGGCCGGTGAGATCTTCGGCGAGATGGCGGTGATCTCGGACGCGCCGCGCAGCGCCGCCGCCGTGGCCAAGACCGAGTGCCGCGTGATCGCGCTCGACGACAAGGAATTCGAGGCCGCGCTCGGCAAGCATCCCGAGTTCGCCGTGATGCTGATGAGCGTGATGATCCTCCGCCTGCGCAATACGATCGCGCAGCTGAAAAGCAGGGACGCGCTGTCCGAGGACGCGCAGCTGAAGGAAGCGCGCGCGTTCGATCCCGAGGTGCTCTCGCACCTGGTAGAAGGACTCGCCGACGACCCGCCGATCTTCTACCAGGAAGGTGCGAAGATCGTCACGGAGGGGCAGAAGGGCCTGCGCATGTACGCGATCGTCGAAGGCAAGGTGAGAATTTCGATCGGCGGACGCGTCGTCGAGCGCCTCGGCCCAGGCGGCGCCTTCGGCGAGGCGGCGCTGGTCGATGCAACCGCCATGCGCATCGCGGACGCGACCGCGGACACCGACACGACCGTGCAGGCGATCAGCAAGAAAGCGTTCCTCCAGCTCGTCAAGGTGAGCCCGGAATTCGGCGCTACGATGCTCTCATCGCTAGCCAGCCGCCTGAGATTCCTGACCGCGCGACTGTAGTCGCCCGGCGCATCATCCATATCGACATGGACGCGTTCTACGCGTCCGTGGAGGCTCGCGACAATCCGGAGCTGCGCGGCAAGCCGGTCGCCGTGGGCGGCTCGCCCGAGTCGCGCGGCGTGGTCGCCGCCGCAAGCTACGAGGCACGCACGTTCGGCGTGCGCTCGGCAATGCCGATGTCGCGCGCTATTCGCCTTTGCCCGGAGCTCGTGATCGTGCCGCCGAACTTCGCCAAGTACCGCGAAGCCTCGAGCAAGGTGATGGCGATCCTGCATTCGGCGACGCCGCTCGTCGAGCCGCTGTCGCTCGACGAGGCCTATCTCGACGTAACGCAGAACGCCTGGGGCGAGCCGCTCGCCATGAACGTGGCGAAGAGGATCAAACGAACGATCAAGGACGAGCTGCAGCTCACCGCCTCCGCCGGCGTCGCGCCGAACAAATTCCTCGCCAAGATCGCCTCCGGCTGGCAAAAGCCCGATGGTCTGACCGTGATCGCGCCGGAGCGCGTCGAGTCATTCCTGCAGAAGCTGCCGGTGGAAGCGCTCTGGGGCGTCGGACCGGTCACGGCGAAGAAGCTGCGCGCCATCGGCATCGAGCGGCTGGTCGATGTGCGAACGGCTCCGTCAGAGCTCTTGGAAAAGACTGTCGGCAGCCTTGCAGACTGGCTCGTGCAGCTCTCGCACGGCGTCGACGACCGCACCGTCGAGCCGAACCGCGAGACGAAGTCGATCTCGTCGGAGACCACCTTCGCCAAAGACCTCACGGACTGGCAGGAGATGAACCGTGAGCTCCAGGCGCTGGCCGAAGACGTCTCGGACCAGTTGAAACGAAAGGGATTGCGCGCCCGCACCATCACCATCAAGGTGCGCTACAAGAATTTCAAGACCGTGACGCGCAGTCACTCGGCGGAATACTTCACCGACTCTCGTGCGGACATCGTCAACCGATCGCAGATGCTTCTCGAACGCACGGACGCCGAAAAAACGGCGGTGCGGCTGCTCGGCGTCGGCGCCCATTCGCTGAAGGTGGCTGAACCTCCGAGCCCTTGAGCTTAGAATTTCGGCCAAGGAGGATTCAATGGCCGTCAGGTTCGTCGCCATTCTCGCCGCGCTTTTCTTCAGCAGCGTCCAAGCACAAGAAGCGCTGCGCATCGGCTTCCTCACCGTGCGCACCGGCCCGCTTGCCGCGGGCGGCAAGCAGATGGAAGACGGCATCAATCTCTTCCTGAAGGAGCGGAACAACATGCTCTCCGGCCGCAAGGTCGAGGTCATCTTCGCCGATACCGCCGGCCAGCCGGCGCAAGCGCGCACCAAGGCGCAGGAGCTCGTCGAGCGCGAGAAGGTCCACGTGCTCGTCGGTCCGCTCGCCACGTTCGAGGCGCTCGCGCTCGATTCGTACGTGCTCGATGCGAAGGTGCCGCTGCTGCCGCCGATGTCCGCCGCGCAGAACGATCTCGCGCAGCAGAAGAAGAGCGACTACGTGATCCACACCTACGGCACTGCGGCGCAGGCCATGTATCCGCTCGGCGACTACGCCGCGACCAAGCTCGGCGTGAAGCGCCTCGCGATGATCGCCGACGACTTCACCTACGGCCACGAGGGCGCAGCCGGCTTCCAGAAGGCCTTCGAGGACGCGGGCGGCAAGGTGATCCAGAAGCTCTGGCCGCCGCTCAACGCCACCGACTACGGCTCGTTCATCGGCCAGCTGAAGACCAACGTCGACGGCGTGTACGCCGGCTTCGCCGGTTCGAATCCGCTGCGCTTCCTGCGCGCTTACCGCGAATACGGGCTGAAGCCGATCGTGACGGGCAATCCGACGCTCGTCGATGAGGGCATCCTCAAGAACATGGGCGACGAGGCGATCGGCGTTTATAGCGCGAGCTGGTACACGGTGGATCGCGCCGATCCCGATAACCAGAGGTTCGTGGAAGCGATCAAGCGCGAGTACAAGGTGACGCCGGGCTTCTATACCGCGGCCACATATACGTCAGGACTTTGGCTCGAGGAAGCGATGAAGCTGGTGAAAGGAAGGTTCGAAGACAAGGCGGCGTGGGTGAAGGCGCTGCACGACGTGAAGCTCGACCATGGCCCGATGGGGCCGCTGCGCCTCGACGAATACGGCAAGCCGATCCTCAACGTCTACATCCGCAAAGTCGAGCGCAAGAACGGCGAGCTCGTGAACACCACGGTCGCCACTTACCAGAACGTGAGCCAGTTCTGGAAATACGACGCAAAGCAGTTCATCGCCGGCCCGCAGTACAGCCGCGACTATCCGTCGGTGAGATTCGCCGAGCCATGATCGCGCTCAGCGTCAACGGCAAGCCCTTCACCGTCGAGGCGGAAGGCGACACGCCGCTCCTCTGGGTGCTGCGCGATTACCTCGAGATGACCGGCACCAAGTTCGGCTGCGGCATGGCGCTTTGCGGCGCCTGCACCGTGCACATGGACGGCAAACCGATCCGGAGCTGTATCACGCCGCTCTCCGCTGCGGTCGGGCGGCGAATCACCACCATCGAGCATATCGGCACCTTCAAGGTCGGGCGCGCCTTACAGGACGCCTGGGTCGCCGAGAGCGTGCCGCAATGCGGCTACTGCCAGTCGGGACAATTGATGAGCGCAACCGCGCTCCTCTCGGCCAACAAGAATCCGACCGATGCGCAGATCGACGCCGCGATGTCCGGCAACATCTGCCGCTGCGCCACCTACCCCCGCATCCGCTCGGCGATCAAGCGTGCCGCGAAGAAGCTCGCATGATCGAGAACGTCAGCCGACGCGAGTTCTTCAAGACGAGCGGCGCTCTCGTCCTCGCGGTCGCTTTGCCCGACGTGCACGCACAAGCGCAAGCTCCGTTGGAGCCGAATGCATTCATCCGCATCGGCGCTGACAGCACGGTAACGGTGATCGTGAAGCACCTCGAGATGGGCCAGGGGACGTACACCGGACTGCCGACCCTCGTGGCCGAAGAGCTGGATGCCGACTGGGCGCAGATGCGAGTCGAAGGCGCGCCCGCGGACGCGAAGCGCTACAACAATCTTTTCTGGGGCGAGGCGCAGGGCACGGGCGGCTCGAGCTCGCTGCCGAACTCCTACGAGCAGCTGCGCAAGGCGGGCGCCGCGGCGCGCTTCATGCTGGTCGGTTCCGCCGCCGAGCGCTGGAAGGTGCCGGCGAAGGACATCACCATCGCGAAGGGCGTGGTGATGCACAAGAAAACCGGGCGACGCGCGAAATTCGGCGACCTCGTCGCCGGCGCGATGACGCAGGTGGTGCCCGCTGACGTGCCGCTCAAGGACCCGAAGGACTTCGTCTATATCGGCAAGGGCACCCAGCCGCGAACCGACGCGCGCGCCAAGTCGACTGGCACCGCGATCTACACGCAGGACATCAAGCTGCCGAGCATGCTCACCGCGGTCGTGCTGCATCCGCCGCGCTTCGGCGCGAAGCTGAAGAGCTTCGATGCCGCCAAGACGAAATCCATCCCCGGCGTAGTCAACGTGGTGCAATTCTCGACCGCAGCGACCAACGGTGTAGCGGTGCTCGCGAAGGACTACTGGACCGCGAAGAAGGGCCGCGACGCGCTCACGGCCGACTGGGACGAGACCGGCGCGCTACGCCTCTCTTCCGCAGACATCATGGCGGACTACAAGCGCCTCGCCCCGATGCCGGGCACGGTGGCGCACAAGTCGGGCGACATCGAGCCCGCGATGAAGGGCGCGGCGAAGACGGTGGAAGCGGCATACGAGTTTCCCTTCCTCGCGCACGCCGCAATGGAGCCGATGAACTGCGTGGTCGCGCTGGGCGCGGAGGGCTGCGAGATCTGGAACGGCGAGCAGTTCCAGACCGTCGACCAGATGATGATCGCCCAGCTCGTCGACCTGAAGCCCGAGCAGGTGAAGCTCAACATGCTCTATGCCGGCGGCAGCTTCGGCCGACGCGCGAATCCGCACTCGGACTACCTGCTCGAAGCAGCCGCCATCGCGAAAGCGAACGGCGAGCAACGACCGATCAAGCTGGTCTGGGGCCGCGAGGACGACATGCGCGCGGGCTACTACCGCCCGATGTACTACCACGAGCTCGAAGCCGGACTCGACGACAAGGGCGAGCTCATCGCCTGGCGCCACACCATCGTCGGCCAGTCAATCCTCACCGGCACCGCGTTCGAGGGAATGATGGTGAAGGACGGCGTCGATGCGACATCGGTCGAAGGCGCGGCGAACTTGCCTTACGCCGTTCCCAACCGCCTGCTCGAGCTCCATTCGCCGAAGCTCGCCGTACCCGTGCAGTGGTGGCGCTCGGTCGGCTCGACGCACACCGCCTACGCGACCGAATGCTTCCTCGATGAGGTCGCTCGCGCGACGGGCAAGGATCCGTATGCGCTGCGTCGTGCGCTCCTCGCCCAGCATCCGCGGCATCTCGCTGCGCTGGATCTCGCCGCGAAGCAGGCGGGCTGGGGCAAGCCATTAGGTAAGGACAGGGCACGCGGCATCGCAGTGCACGAGTCCTTCGACACGGTTGTCGCGCAAGTGGTCGAGGTCTCGAGACAGAAAGATTCCGTGCACATCGATCGCGTGGTCTGCGCAGTCGATTGCGGCGTGGCGGTGAACCCGCACATCGTCGCGATGCAGATGGAGTCCGGCATCGGCTATGGACTTTCGGCTGCGCTCGCCGGGGCCATTACCCTTAAAGAAGGTGTGGTCGAGCAATCCAACTTCCACGATTACCCGGTCGTGCGCATGAACCAGATGCCGAAGATCGAGGTGCATATCGTGCCCTCGACCGCCAAGCCAACGGGTGTCGGCGAGCCGGCGACCCCGGTCATCGCGCCGGCGCTGGCCAATGCATTGGCGGCGCTGAACGGGAGCCCGCTCAGGTCACTGCCGCTAAAGGAAGTTAACTTCTCCTAAGCCGTTGAAACGGTTGTTTGAGGGGACATTCCGACCTCCGGACTGCCTCTTTTTCAGGCAAAATAGCGCCTGTAAACAATGTCGAAGCCCGGGCCCGCGGGACGCTCCCCGCAACCCCAGCTTTGCCCCTTTAGGCCACGGAAAAGAGACCGAATGCTCGAAAGACGGCAATACAAGATCGGCAAGTACGACATCGTTGCGCAGCCCGCTGCGGGCTCCATGCACATGCTGCGCTACACGGTACTGCTCAACGGCAAGCGCCTCGGCGCCCTCCTCTCGGTGCCTACCGAGTCGGACTGCAGGTTCCTCGAAGCTCCGCCAAAGGTGCCGCCCCTCAAGATCTTCTCAGTTACCTTCCGCCCGGGCCGTCCCCGCAAGGACGCGCAGAAGAACGGCGCGGAGGGCGGTGAGTCCGGGCCGGTCATTCCCTGGACCATAAAGAACCAGCAGCGCTACTAAGAGACGAAATCGAAGCGCAGCGGCCTTACCTGCTGCGCTTCGCGTCTCTCCAGCTCCGTAATCGCGAGGCTGCCGAAGACGCGGTCCAGGAAACGCTCGTCGCGGCGCTCGCCGCGCAAAAAAGCTTCGCCGGCCGTTCCCAGCTCCGCACCTGGCTGACCGGCATCCTCAAGCACAAGATCGTCGACTCGATTCGCCGCTCCAGCCGGGAGCAGCCGCTGGAAGGCGAAGCCACGCTCGAGGACCTCGACGCGCTATTCGATGCCACCGGGCACTGGCGCGAGCCGCCACAACCCTGGCCGGAGCAGGCGCTGGAGAGCAAGCAGTTCCTGCAGGTGCTGGAAGAGTGCCTGCGCAAGCTCCCCGCCCGCACCGCGCAGATGTTCCTCATGCGCGAGCACCTGGGCGTCGAGACGAAAGAAATCTGTAAGGAGCTCGGCGTCAGCTCGACCCATGCATGGGTGCTCCTCTATCGCGCGCGGCAGGCGCTCAAGGAGTGCCTGCAGATGAACTGGTTCGGAGTAAAACGGTGAAGTGCAAGGAAGCAGCGCAGATCATCTCGCGCGGCATGGATGAATCCCTGCCGTGGACGCAACGCGTCGCCTTGCGGCTACACCTAGCGATCTGCGACGCCTGCACGAACTTCAGCCGCAACGCCCGCCTGCTGCGCGAAGCGATCAGGCGGCTCGTCTAAGAACCTGGCCGGGACGCGCGCCGGTCGGCTTCCCGTCTCGCCAGATCACCGCGCCGTTGACGATCACGGTATCGATGCCCTTGGCCGGCTGGATCGGCTTCGCGAACGTCGCAGCCTCCTCGATCTGGCCGGCATCGAAGATCGTGATGTCGGCCGCCATGCCGCTCTTCAGGATGCCGCGGTCCTTCAATCCGAAGGTGCGCGCGGTGAGGCCGGTCATCTTGTGCACCGCCGTCTCCAACGGGAAGAGACCGAGCCCCCGGGCATAGTGCCCCAGCACGCGCGGGAAGGTACCCCAGAGCCGCGGATGCGGCGCGGCGTCGTGCGGCAGGCCGTCGGAGCCGATCATCGTGTGCTCGAAGGAAAGGATGCGCTGCACATCGGCCTCATCCATCGAGAAGTAGATCGCGCCCGCCGGCAGTAGCTGCTCGAGCGGGATTTTTATTTCCGCCAAATCCATTCCAGCGACCTCAGGATGGGGCTTCGACCATGTCACCAATGTTTTGGACGCCACGGTGACACGGCTGGCAGAAAGGATGGTTGACGAAGCGCAGTAGGGATAGCAGTCGAGCGAGATCGGCTGGCTCTTCATGCGCGCTTCGATGAGCTGCAGCGTCTCTGCGGAGCGGCCATGGTTCGGTTTCCCTGCGAGCTTGTGGTGCGACACCACCACCGGCACGCCGACTTCGCGGCCGATGCGGAAGGTCTCCTCGAGCGACGAGAGGATGTTCGCGCCCTCGTCGCGCATGTGGGTGACGTACAGGCCGTGGTGCTTGGCAAGCGGCTTGCACACGTCGATCACTTCCTCGGTCGGCGCCGCGACCGCCGGCTCGTAATAGAGGCCGGTGGAAACACCGGCCGCTCCCGCCGCGAGGGCTTCGTCCGCGAGCTCGCGCATGCGGCCGATCTCGGTCTTGCTCGCAGGGCGCTCCAGGTTGTCCATCGTCTGCAGGCGGAGCATCGTGTGGCCGACGAGGAGCGCGCAGTTCGTCGCCGCAGGCGTCGCTGCGAGCTGGGCAACATAATCCGAGAAGGTCTTGAAGCGGAACCACCGTCCGCTTTCGTCGAGGAGATCCAGCGGCGGCGTGACCGGCGACGGCATCCCATTCGGCGCCGGCGCGAGCGAGCAGCCGCAGTTGCCGGCGATGACTGTGGTCACGCCCTGGCTTACCTTGGCTGCCATGTCCGGCGACGAGAGCATCAGGCGGTCGTCGTGCGTGTGCGAGTCGATGAAGCCTGGCGCCGCGACCTTGCCGCCCGCATCGATATCGAGATCGGCCTGCACTTGATCCAAACGTCCGATCGCCGCGATCTTGCCGCCGGAGACCGCGATATCGGCCTGGTAGCGCGGCGCGCGCGTGCCGTCGATCACCGTGGCATTTCGCACGACGAGGTCATAGCGATCCATCGGGCCAATGCTACCCTTCACCTGCATGGGCCTGAATGAACTTTCCCTCGTCGAGGCCGCCAAGCGCATCGAGCGCGGCGAAATCACGCCGGAAGCGCTGGTCAATGCCTGCCTGGATCGCATCGCGGAACGCGACGAGAAGGTGCGCGCCTGGGCCCACATCGATCGCAAGCTCGTGATCGAAGAGGCGCGAGCGCTGGAAGGCGCGCCCCGAGAGAGCGTGCTGCATGGCGTGCCGTTCGGCATCAAGGACATCATCGACACGGCAGACCTGCCGACCGAGTACAACTCGCCGATCTACCGCGGCCACCGGCCGAAGGCGGACGCGGCCAGCGTGACGCTCCTCAAGCAGGCCGGGTGTCTCATCCTCGGCAAGACGGTCACGACCGAATTTGCGAACAATCATCCGTCGCAGACGAGGAATCCGCACAACCCGGCGCATACGCCGGGCGGATCCTCCAGCGGCTCGGCCGCCGCGGTCGCCGACTTCATGGTGCCGGCGGCGCTAGGCACGCAGACCGGCGGCTCGGTGATCCGGCCCGCAGCGTACTGCGGCGTATACGCGATCAAGCCGACGTTCGGCTCGATCAACCGCGCCGGTACGAAGATGCTCTCGGAAGCGCTCGACACCATCGGCATCATGGCGCGCAGCGCCGACGACCTCGCACTGTGCATGCAGGTGCTCGCCGGCCGCTCGCCCGCTTCCGAGCCTTCGCGCGCGCCTCGCATCGGCTTCTGCAAGACCCCGCGCTGGTCGCTTGCCGACATGGCGACGCAGTCCCACGTGCAGAACGCGGCGCGCGTCCTGGCGCTCGCCGGGGCCGAGGTGCGCGACTTCGAGCTCCCCGCCGGATCGGAGCAGCTCTTCGACAACCACAAGCTGATCATGGGCTACGAGACGGCGCGTGCGCTCGGGTGGGAATACTTCGCCCGCGGCGAAAAGCTGAGCGCAACACTGAAAGCTCGCCTCGACGAAGGCTGGAAGGTGACGCGCGCAGCCTACGACCAGATGCGCGAGCGCGCCCGGGAATGCCGGCGAGCGCTGGCCGATGCGATGCGCGAAGTGGATTTCCTCCTGACGCCGAGCGCGCCGAGCGAAGCGCCGACATCGCTCGCCACGACCGGCGATCCGGTGTTCAACCGGGCCTGGACGCTCTTCGGCGTGCCCTGCGTGACGATTCCCGGCGGCGAGGGTACGCACCGGCTCCCGCTCGCCGTGCAGCTCGTCGGCCCGATGGAGAGCGACATGGCGCTGCTACGCTGGGCGAGCTGGGTTTCCCAGAAACTGGCTAATTAGCGGCGCACGGTCGCCGCGACCAGCTCCCGGCGGATCTCCCGAAGCTTCGCCTTCACCCGCGCCGCGTTCTCACGCCCCATGCGCAGCAGCATCTTCTGGCCGGCCGAACGCGTCTCGAGGTCGGGGTCGGCGAATTCGTAGAGCACGCGCGGCCGCATGAACTCGGGCGGTGTCGGCGGCTCGGGCGCGTCCAGCAGGTCGTCGATCGCCTCCATCAGGCGATCGTTGAAGTATTTGCCCGGATAGCCGAGCTGCTCATAGGCGGTCTGGAAGAGCGGATACGCGCGCACATAGGCCTGCACCAGGTCGTGCGGCTCGATCGCGTCGAACACTCGGACATACGGCGCATAGCGCGGGTAGTTCGAGGTGTCAGGCACAAATGAACCGGGGACTGCATTGAGGGGCACCACCCGTCGCGGCGCGGTCTCGCGCGGCAGGCTGTCGACCGTGGCGACGATCCGCTTCACGATGTCCGCGGCGATGAAGTGATCGGCGAACGCCTGCCGGCCGACTAGACCCGAAAGCGTGTCGCGCATCATCGAATCGCTGTTCTCGAGCTTCGGCAGCGAGGCCGCCGCGCTTTGCGCCTCGAGAACGCGACCGGCCGGCGTGGTCGGCGCCGGCCGGTCGCTTCCAATCTCCGGTGCCAGGGGAGTGGCCCGTGGAGTTGGCTCGAATAGCAGTTCAGAAAACGAGTGAAAGCCCAAGGCCGCGATCCAGGCGATCGCCGCGATCACCACGGCGATCCATGGATTGAAGGTCCTGGTGACCGGTCTTATGTAAGGCCGATCGCTCTCTTCTGCCGACCAGGGCTTCGCCACCCTATTTCTTACCGAAAGACGATGTCGCTGCGGCGGTTCTGCGACCAGGCTGACTCGTCGTGGCCGATGACCTTCGGCTTCTCCTTGCCGAGGCTCACCGACTCGATGCGGTCGGAGTTGATGCCGAGGAGCGTCATGATCTTGGAGACGCCGTCGGCGCGACGCTGGCCGAGCGCTACGTTGTACTCCGCGCTGCCGCGCTCGTCGGCATTGCCCTCGACGATCACCTTCACCTTCGGGTTCTGGCGCAGGTACTCGGCGTTCGCCTCGATCACCTTGCGGCTTTCCGGCGTTATGTCGGACTGGTCGTAGGCGTAGTAGACGCTGCGCATCATCGGCGCGGTGCGCATGCTGCCGCTGCCGCTACCGATGGTGATGTCCCTCGCCGAATCCGGCGCGGGCGCCGGCGCGGATGACGCGGCCGAGCGAGCCGCGGGCTGGGCGCTGGCGGAGGAATTCGTCGATTGGCTGCTGTCGGTGGCGCAGCCCGCGAAGGCCGATGCCGTCGCGACCGCGAGAGCAAGACGTACCAGTTTCATGGTGGTTCTCCCCTTTAGAGGTTAGGACTTCATTATGGCGCAAATTATATTTGCGCAAATGTTTCTTTTCATGTTTCATGCTGTGCCTGACCGTGGCCACGGGTACATCCCATGGTTACGCGGGGGTGACTTAAGGGAGGCTTAACGCGGGCGGAGCGCGGCGCGTACTATTTGGTGCGTGAACAAGCACTTGCTCGCCGAAAAATCGGTGGAGGTCCTCGAG
>JAFARH010000423.1 GCA_019245555.1 Betaproteobacteria bacterium | reverse complement strand
GGGATCTGCGGCGGGCCGCCCCGCGTGAGCCAGAGCGAATACGCGGCGTAGAGGATCACGAAGGCGCCGAGGGTGCGCGCGAGGAGCGCCGCATCGAGCGACTTGAAGATGAAAAGGCCGGCGGCGACGCCGAGCGCACAACCAGGGAGGAGACCGGCGAAGGCGCGCCAGTCGACGTCCTTGCGATCGTGGCCGACGATCGCGAGCGAGGAAACGATGCCGATCAGGCTCCATGCCGGCGCGAGCACCTTTACCGGCAGCACCAGGGCAAGGAGCGGGAGGCCGACTGCGCCGCCGAAGCCGACCGAGCCGCGCAGCGCGAAGGTGAAGAGAAGGACGGCTACACAGTAAGCGAGCTCGAGGTGGGAGAGTGTCTGGAGCATCGTCCGCTGATGATTACGGACGTTGTCCCGGTCTATAAATAATTACGGCCCTGACCCCGAATTATTTCTTCTCGAAGCCGCGCACGAGGTCGGCGCGCTGCTTGCCGGCCGTCATGATCAGGTTGTAGTCCGAGCCCGAGAGCACGAGCTGCACGCCCATGGCGATGTGGCGCTCGAGGAGCTCGGGCGTATACATGCCGCCCATGCCGGGGAACTTGCCGTGCTTGCGGCAAGCGGCGATCACTTTCTTGTACGCCTCGGCGACTTTCGGGTCGTTGAACTGGCCCGGGATGCCCATCTCGAAGCACAGATCGTTGGTGCCTATGAGGAGCGCATCGACGCCTTTCACTGCGGCGATCTCCTCGCACTGCGCGACGCCCTGCGGCGATTCGATCATCACGACCACCATCGTCTCCTCGTTGACGATGCGCGCGGCATCGGCGAGGGGCATCGATGCGAAGCCGAGCTGCTGCAGGCCGCCGCCCATCGAGCGCTTGCCGACCGGCGGGTAGCGGCAGGCATCGGCGACGCGCTTCGCGTCCGACGCGGTGTCGACGTGCGGGAACACAATTCCCTGCGCGCCGTTGTCGAGCATGCGCGAGGCATGCCAGTGCTCGAAGCCGGCAACGCGCGCGATTGGCGTGATGCCGACGGCGAGCGAGGCCGCGGCGATCTGCGCCGCGGTGTCGAGGTCCATCGAGTTGTGCTCGCAGTCGATGAAGAGCCAGTCGTAGCCGCAGGTCTTCGCGATCTGCGCGATGTCGACGGTGCGCGCCTGGCGCAAGCCGAGGCCGATGGCGAGCTTTCCTGCACGAAGCTGTCGCAATGCGTGGTTCGGTACCGTGCTCATGTCCGTGATCTCCCTACATTTTCGGCGCTGGAGCCCCATCGTAGCTGTTCGTCTACATCAAATGCGCAAGGGCAGCGACTTACAACTCCGGCTTAGGTCCTTAGCATCGGAACTCCCCTTGAGCCATTCACCCTCCCTCCCTTGGGTATGGCTCACCCCTAAGAGGCCGTCTTCGGACGGCTTCTTTTTTTTCTACATCCGGGAGTTTGTCTGTCGGGGGACGGTTACAGATTGTTGCCATTTAGGGCCTTGGCGAGCGCACCTCCAGCCGCAATCTAGGTCGAAACTGGAAACCGGAGAACACTGATGCCGAGAAAATCTATTCTCATCGTATTGCTATCGTCGGCGCTCGCCGTCGCGGCCTGCTCGAAGGAAGAGAAGGTCGCCGCGACCGGCGCGCCGATGATCACCGCAGCAGCCACTAGCACCAATGCCGCAGCGCAGGGCGGTTCTGTCCCTGCCGGGACAGGTGCGACTTCGTCGCCCTATGCCACGCCCACGCAGACGCTCCCGGACTTCGCGACGATCGTGGAGCAGAACAAGGGCGCTGTCGTGAACATTACATCCACCTTGCGCCGCACCTCGATGCAGCAGCCGCAAATGCAGAACCCGGGCGGGGATGACGACGACCAGGACAACCCCTTCAACCAGTTCTTCCGCCGCTTCCAGCAACCGATGCCGCAGGTGCCGCAGCAGGGCATGGGCTCGGGTTTCATCATCGATCCGAATGGCGTGCTGCTCACCAACGCGCACGTTGTCGAGGGCGCGGACGAGGTGAAGGTCAAGCTGCCCGATAAGCGCGAGTTCAAAGGCAAGGTCGCCGGTATCGACCACCTGACCGACATCGCAGTGGTGAAGATCGACGCCACGGGCCTGCCGGCGGTGAAGATCGGCGATCCGTCGAAGGCGCGCGTGGGCGACTGGGTGCTCGCCATCGGCTCGCCGTTCGGCTTCGAGAACACGGTAACCGCGGGCATCATCAGCGGCACGTCGCGCTCGCTCCCCGAGGGCGCCTACGTGCCCTTCATCCAGACCGACGCGGCGGTAAACCCCGGCAACTCGGGCGGACCGCTCTTCAACCTGAAGGGCGAGGTGATCGGCATCAACTCGCAGATCTACTCGCGCACCGGCGGCTACATGGGCCTCGCCTTCGCCATCCCGATCGACGTAGCGGCGAAGGTGAAAGACGAGCTGATGGCGCACGGCAAGGTCGAGCGCGGCAAGATCGGCGTCGGCATCCAGGACGTGAACGCCTCGCTCGCGCAATCGTTCGGCCTCGAGAAGCCGCAAGGCGCGCTCGTCTCGCAGGTCGAGTCCGGCGGTCCGGCGGACAAGGCCGGCCTCAAGCCCGGCGACGTGATCCTCGCCTACAACGGAAGAGCGCTTTCCGGCTCGAACGAGCTGCCCGCGCTGGTGGCCAACACCAAGCCCGGCACGAAGGCGAACGTCGACGTGTGGCGAAACGGCAAGAAGGAAACGATCGCGCTCACCGTGGGCGAGCTCAAGGCCGACAAGACCGCGCAGAACGACGACAGCCAGGGCGGCGAGCACGGCAAGCTCGGGCTCGCCGTGCGCCCGCTCACGCCGGACGAGAGCAAGCAGCTCGACGGCACCAAAGGGCTCCTCGTGCAGCAGGCGAGCGGCCCCGCGGCGCGCGCCGGCATCCGCCAGGGCGACGTCATCACCGCGGTGAACGGCACGCCGGTGAAGTCGGTGGACGACCTGAAGCGCGCGACCGAGAAGTCGAAAGGCAGCGTGGCGCTGCTGGTGAAGCGCGGCGAGGCGAGCATCTTCGTGCCGCTCGAGATCGGTTAACGTTTCTTAAAGTTACCGGCCGCTAATCGCTAACTTGCCGCCGATGGTCGTCCATCACCTTCAGATTGGTAATACGGCACAGACGGACAAAAGATCGCGGCGTAGCTTGGAGTCCGTGCCAAGCTAATTGAACTCCTCTCTCTAGGGCACTAGCCCGGACGCCAAACCGTCCGGGCTTTTTTTTCCGGCCGCTCGTCCGGCGCGGGCGGTTATCAAGACATTTGCCACAGCCGAGTCGTGGGGCGCCTTGCCACACTCGTCCTGCATCCAGTTAATCGCGCCGTACGCGCTGGGTGTACTGAGGCCCGTCCCCCAAGTTCGGGCCTCTTTTATTTCATAGCCGCATCATGGCGAGCACCGCGCGGCCGAGCGGGCCGTAGGGATTGGCGAGCGTCTCGGTGAGCTCGAAGTGGTTATAGCCCTCGGCGCGGATGATCTCGGCCGATTTGCCGGCGCGGGTGAGGGCGTCGGCGAAATCCTTCGACTG
>JAFARH010000340.1 GCA_019245555.1 Betaproteobacteria bacterium | reverse complement strand
GCGAGGATCCTCAGGAGCTCCACGCCCGTATAGCCGGTGCCGCCGACGATGCCTACCGAAATCTTCTTCATGAGGCGCTCCAAAAACAAGAAAGCCGCCCGGAGGCGGCTTTCGTACCGTTGGTGCTCGTGACGCTCAGCGTTTGGAGAACTGCTTGCGCCGCCGGGCCTTGTGCAGTCCCACCTTCTTTCGCTCCACTTCTCGCGCGTCTCGGGTCACGAGACCCGCGGCGCTCAACGCCGGCTTCAGCCCGGCATCGTACTCGATGAGCGCGCGGGCGATGCCGTGGCGCACCGCGCCGGCCTGGCCGCTTTCGCCGCCGCCATAGACGTTCACGCGGATGTCGAACGTCGCAAGGTTGTTCGTCAGCTCGAGCGGCTGGCGCACGACCATGCGGCCGGTCTCGCGGCCGAAGAACTTCTCGATCGCCTTGCCGTTCACGACGATGGCGCCCTTGCCGGGCTTGATGAACACGCGCGCGACCGCGCTCTTGCGCCGTCCCGTGCCGTAGTAGAAGTCGCCGACCATAGGGGTACCTAACCGATCTCCAGTGTCTTGGGTTGCTGCGCCGAATGCGGGTGCTTGTCGCCGGCGTAGACCTTGAGCTTGCGGAGCATCGAGTAGCCGAGCGGCCCCTTGGGCAGCATGCCCTTGACCGCCTTCTGCAGGATGCGCTCGGGATGCGTCGCCTGCAGCTTCGCGAAGTTGACCTGCCGCAGGCCGCCCGGGTACTCCGTGTGCCGGTAATAGATCTTGCGCTCGGTCTTGCGCCCGGTGACGCGGAGCTTCGATGCGTTGACGACCACGACGAAATCGCCGGTATCGACGTGCGGCGTGTATTCCGCCTTATGCTTGCCGCGCAGGCGCGCGGCGATCTGCGCGGCGAGGCGCCCGAGCACCTTGCCTTGCGCGTCGACCACGTACCATCCGTGCTGGACCTGGCCTGCTTTCGCTGTAAATGTCGTCATGATGCCGTTCGAGAAAAGCCGCGAATTTTACCCAAAAAAATGGCGCGACATCGCTTGGAGCCGCGCCAAATCCACCAAAGGAGGAGGGTGGAGGAGACACACTGCAACCGATTCCATTATCCGCATTGCCTTGCTGCACCGCAACCAGCATGTTGTTCATTCCCAACAGAGGTTTGTAAGTTTCTCGCTGCAAAGCACAAGCCATTGATCGCATGAGAAAAGACATGGAGTCCACGGTTCGGTGGAGCGGCGACGGGATGAGCTTCGTCGCCGAAACCGGGAGCGGCCACCTCCTCACCATGGACGGGGCGAAGGAAGGCGGCGGTCGCAACCTCGCGCCGCGGCCCATGGAAGTGGTGCTGTCCGGCGCCGGCGGATGCACCGCCTACGACGTCGTCGTCATTCTCAAGAAGAGCGGCCAGGACGTGCGCGGGTGCGACGTCCATCTCAGCGCGGAACGCGCCGAAAGCGACCCGAAGGTCTTCACGCGCATTCACATGCGCTTCGTCGTACGCGGGCGAGGGCTCAAGCGCAACCTCGTCGAGCATGCGGTGCGCCTGTCCCACGAAAAGTACTGTTCAGCATCGGCGATGCTCGTCAAGACCGCCGAGATGACGCACGAAGTCGAAGTGGTCTCCGACTAGACGCGGTACGCGACCCGCGTCATCACGCCGGCGGCCATCCGCATGCCGGCGCGCACGGGCGCGGGCAGCTCGCCTGCGCCGAGGCCTAGAGCGCTCGCGCGGTGTCCGGCTTCCTCCTCGCGCATCTGCTCGACGACGGCGCGCGTGCGCTCGTCACGCTCGGGCAGCCGCCGCAAGTGACCTTCCAGGTGCTCCTCGACCTGCCGCTCGGTCTCGGCCAGGAATGCGAGGCTCCACTTGTCGCCGAGCGCGCCCGCGGCGCAGCCCATCGCGAACGACCCTGCGTACCAAAATGGATTGAGCAGGCTCAAGCGCCCGCCGAGCTCGTCGATGCGCCGCGCGCACCACGCGAGGTGGTCTTCCTCCTCCAACGCCGCGGTCCTGAGCGTGCTGCGGACCCGGTCCTCCCGCGCGGACATCGCCTGCCCGTCGTAAAGCGCCTGGGCGCAGATCTCCCCGACGTGATTCACCCGCATGAGAGCGGCGGCATGGTCGCGCTCCGCCTCGGTCATCTCGGTCGAGGGAACGGCGGCGCCCGGGTACTCGCGGCGG
>JAFARH010000190.1 GCA_019245555.1 Betaproteobacteria bacterium | reverse complement strand
GATCACTGCGTCGACCGGCCACATGCGGCCGATGTGATCGCACCAACCGGCGGGCCGTCCCGTCACGCAGATCAGCCGGCGCCCGGACTCCTTCAGCCGTTCGAGCGCGCCGTACGCCTCCGCGGTGAGGTGGCCGTCGGTGGTGAGCGTGTCGTCGATATCGAAGAAAACGGCGCGCACCTTGCTCGCCGGCAATTCGGCAAGCGGCTTCACCGTGCCAGCGCCTCCGCCACGCGCGATTGCTGCCGGACGTCGAGCCGCAGGCCCGCCTTCGTCCGGCGCCACAGCACATCGGCGGCCTCGCGCGCCCACTCCCGGCGCTTGAAGTAGTCGACCTCCCGCTCGCACAGGCCGGCTCCGTAGTGCTCGCCGGTGATGCCATCGCCGAGGACCTCGGGAGCGAGGCTTCCATGGCGGCGAAACACCGCGTGCACCACGTCGTCGGGTACGCGCGCATAGCGCTCGCGAACCTCGCGCAAAGCCTCTTGCCGGTCCCGGAAGTCGCTTCCGGGCAGGGCGCTGTCCCCCGTCCACGACCCGCGCAAGCCCGGAAAGTAAGGCCGCAGCTCGTCCAGAGCGTGCTCGGCCAGCTTGCGGTAGGTGGTGATCTTTCCGCCGTACACCGAGAGCACCGGCGCCGCGCCTGCTTCGTCCTCGACGCGCAGAGTGTAGTCGCGCGTGACGGCGGAAGGATCGGCGCTGCCATCGTCGTGCAAGGGGCGCACGCCGGCGTAGCGCCAGAGCACCTGCGAGGGTTGCACCGGAAGGGCGAGGTAGCGATTGACCGCGCGGCAGAGGTAGGCCACCTCCTCATCCGTCGCCGCCGGCGGCTCGAGGTCCGCCTGCGGGACGTCGGTGGTGCCCACCAGCGTGTAGGCGTCCTCGTACGGAATCATGAACACGACGCGACCGTCGTCGTTCTGCAGGATGAAGGCGTGGTCTCCTTCATAGAGCTTCGGCAGGACGATGTGGCTGCCGCGCACCAGCCGGACATTGTCCTTGCTCGGCCGTTCCGCGCGCTCGTCAAGGAAGGACTTGACCGCAGGGCCCGCGGCGTTCACGAGCGCGCGCGCCCGCACTCGCTCGCCGTCGGCAAGCGCCGCTTCCCACGCGCCCTCGATCCGGCGCGCGGACAGGCACTCGGTTCGAACGAGGATGCGCGCGCCGCGCCGCTCGGCGTCGAGGGCGTTCGCGATGACGAGGCGCGCGTCGTCGACGCGGCAATCCGAGTAGATGAACCCGTGCCGAAGCTCCGGCTTCAGCCCGGAACGGTACGGCGCAGCGTCCAGGCGGACCGCGGCGGAGCCCGCGAGCAGCGAGCGCCGGGCGAGATGATCGTAGAGGAAGAGCCCGATCCGGATCATCCAGCGCGGCCGCACGCCCGGCTGGCGCGGCGTGACGTGCGGCGCGATGAAGCGCGCGGGCCACACGAGGTGCCGCGCGACGCGAAGCAGCGTCTCGCGCTCGGCGAGCGCCTCGGCGACCAGGCGGAACTCGAACTGCTCGAGGTAGCGCAGCCCGCCGTGGATCAGCTTCGATGATGCCGAGGACGTCCCTCCGGCGAGGTCGCCGCGCTCGACCAGGACGACCGAGAGGCCGCGGCCCGCCGCGTCGCGCGCGATGCCGGCGCCGTTGATGCCGCCGCCGATGACGAGCAGGTCGACCATGGGCCGCGACTATAGCCCATGGGATTGCGGGTCTGCCGCGCCGAGGCGCGGCAGGACCGGGGCTTACTGGCCGCTTGCCTTCTTCAGCTGGTCAAGCTGCAGGACCTTCACGCGCAGGTGCGAGCCGGCGGCGTCGTCCTTCGCCTTCTCCTGCTGCTGCTGCCGGCGCACGCGCTCGAAGGTCTTGCGCACGTCGGTGTCGAAGCTGGGTTTGTAACGGAACGAGGAATCGAGGATGTGTTTCATCGCGGCTCTCCGAACGCAATGCGGTGCGCGATGATTCTCGCGTCGCGCGGCCGCACGGCGTTGGTGGATCGGTTAGTCTGCGAGGACTATTTTGTTCGGCGCGCGAGCGAATTCAAGTCGCGGCGCCGCTACAACGGTCACCAGCCGCGCTACGGGAGCTTCTCTTTATTTCTTTCGTAACCGGCGGATGGCGGCGAGCTGCGCGGCGAGCATCGCGAGCTCGCCCTCGACGGCGGCGACTTCCTGCTTGTCCTTTGCGGAGCGCCGCGCCTCTTCGGCGCGCTTGAGCGCTTCCTCCGCCTTCGCCTCGTCGAGGTCCTTGCCGCGGATCGCCGTGTCGGCGAGGACGGTGATGACCTTCGGCTGCACTTCCAGGATGCCGCCCGCGACGAAGATCAGCTGCTCCTCGCCGCCGCCGGGCGGCGTGATGCGCACCGCGCCCGGCTTGATGCGCGTGATGAGCGGCGTGTGGCGCGGGTAGATCCCGAGCTCGCCCGCCTCGCCGGGCAGGACGACGAACTCCGCCTCGCCCGAGAAGATCGACTCCTCGGCGCTGACGACGTCGACGTGGATGGTGTGGGTGGTATCGACCATGTCGTTCCCGCGAGGCCGTTAGACCTTCTTGGCCTTCTCGAACGCTTCGTCGATCGTGCCGACCATGTAGAACGCCTGCTCGGGCAGGTGGTCGCATTCGCCGGCGGTGATCATCTTGAAGCCGCGGATCGTCTCGGCCAGCGGCACGTACTTGCCGGGCGAGCCCGTGAACACTTCGGCCACGTGGAACGGCTGCGACAGGAAGCGCTGGATCTTTCTCGCCCGCGCCACCGTCACCTTCTGGTCTTCGCTCAACTCGTCAATGCCAAGAATCGCGAT
>JAFARH010000030.1 GCA_019245555.1 Betaproteobacteria bacterium | reverse complement strand
GGCAAAGCGCGTGGGTCGCTTCCCCTGCCCTCTTCCAGAACGCGCTTAAGCCGCGGCCGCGCAATTTCCACAAAGGCATGGCGGGCTCGCTCGGCATCCTGGGTGGCGCGACTGGCATGAGCGGCGCGGCGCTTCTCGCGGGGCGCGCGGCGCTCAAGCTCGGTGCCGGCCGCGTCTACGTGGGGATGCTGGACGATGCCCTGGCCGTCGACGCCATCGCGCCGGAGCTGATGCTGCGTCATGCCGACGATGCACTGGGCCAGGATCTCAACGCACTCGTCGTCGGCCCTGGCCTCGGCCAGAGCGAGCGCGCCGAGACGATTCTCGGCGCAGCACTCGCGAGCGACCTGCCCTGCGTGCTCGATGCCGACGCGCTGAACCTGATCTCGGAAAGCGAAGACCTGCGACACGCGTGCGCGCGCCGCGAAGCCGACACGATCGTGACGCCGCATCCGGCAGAAGCCGCGCGCCTGCTCGCGGAAAGCACGGCAGCGGTGCAAGCGGACCGCGTCAAGGCGGCGCGAGCAATGTGTGAAAACCTGAACGCGCACGTCGTGCTGAAGGGCAACGGCAGCATCCTTGTCGCGCGCGACGGCCACTGGTTCATCAACACGACCGGCAATCCCGGCATGGCGAGCGCCGGCATGGGCGACGTACTGGCGGGAATGCTCGGCGCCCTGCTGGCTCAGGGCTATACCGGCGAGACAGCCCTGGTGCTGGGCACCCACCTCCACGGCGGCGCCGGCGACAAGCTCGCGCAGAAGGTCGGCATGACGGCGAGTGAAGGCATCGACGCCGCGCGGCAACTCTGGAACGAATGGCTATGAACCTCATCACCGAGCTTGTCATCGCAAATCGCATCCTGGCGAATGAAGACGTGGTCGATGCCTATGGCCACGTCAGCATCCGCAACCCGGAGGCGCCCGATCGCTTCTTCCTCGCGCACTCCAAGAGTCCCGCGCTCGTCGAAGCCGATGACATCGTCGAGCACACGCTCGCTGGGCAAGCGGCGCAGCCGGAGAAGCGCCCGCTCTACCTGGAGCGCTTCATCCACGCGGCGATCTACGAAGCGCGGCCCGAAGTCATGGCGGTCGTACACGCGCACGCAGAAGATGTGCTGCCCTTTACCATCACCAGACCCGCCTTGCGTCCGGTGATCCACTCCGGCGCCTTCATCGGCGCCGAGGTACCGGTGTGGGATATCGCGGACCAGTTCGGCGACCGCACCAACCTGCTGGTCACCGATATCGCGCAGGGCCGGGACCTGGCGAAAAGGCTGGGCGCAAACAACGTAGCGCTCATGCGTGGCCACGGCTTCGCGGCGGCGGCGCGCTCCCTCATCGACGTCGTGCGCATGTCCGTTTATCTGCCGCGCAATGCGCGCGTCCAGTTCAAGGCGATGCAGCTGGGCGACATGAAGCCGCTCTCGAGCGGCGAGATCCAGGCGCGCTCGGCAGGCCCGGGCTACAAGCCGCAGTCGCCGGAGACGCAGCGCGCGTGGCAGTACTGGGCGCAGCGCGCGGGCTGCGCGCACCTGCTGAAAAGCTAGGAAAGGATGCCTATGCAGCGACCGGTGTCAGGGTTATGAACGAGGCCGGGCCCTTTGCAACATAAAAAACTGTTGCGGACTAGGCAAAACCCTTATTTCTTGTATCCCCAATACGGTGTACGCTCGATGACTGATGGGTCGCGCTTCGCGCGACAACAGGGGGGTCGAGTTCTAGATGGAGCTCGCCATGGGGATGCAGCAGGGTTGTGTCACCGTCGTCGATGACGACGCGCTGGTCCTGAGGTCGCTGGGCCGGCTATTGGAATCGCGCGGCTTCGCGGTCCAGACTTTTTCAAGTCCGCAGGAGTTCCTCGAGCGGGGCGAACGCGCCGTGCGGGGGTGCATCCTCATGGACCTTTCCATGCCGGGCCTGAACGGGCTCGAGCTGCAGCAGGCGCTTGCGGAAGCCAAGGATTCGCGACCAGTGGTATTCATCAGCGGCCGCGGCAGCGTGCCGAGCAGCGTCGAGGCGATGAAAGCAGGCGCCATGGACTTCCTGACGAAGCCCCTCGACGAGGAAAAGCTGATCGGTGCGGTGCAGGCCGCCCTCGCCAAGGACCGCGTCGCGCAGGAGAAACGAGCGCAGCATGCATCGATCACCGGACGGCTCGCCACGCTCACGCTTCGTGAGCGCCAGGTGCTGGGCCGCGTCGTCGAAGGCAAGCTGAACAAGCAGATCGCCGCCGAGCTCGGCACAGCCGAGAAGACGATCAAAGTGCACCGCGCACGCATGATGCGCAAGATGCAGGTGGATTCCCTCGCCGAGCTCGTGCGCGCATGGACGCTCACCCAGCCCCAGCAAATCTAGTCCAAGCGCTGCGCCTGAGGTTGCCGTCATGGCTGCCGGCGGCACTTGCCGTCGCCGTCGGCTATTACCTTGCCGCGCGTTTGGGCTTCGCGCTCACGCTGAAGCCGCACCCGATCTCGACGCTGTGGCCGCCGAACGCACTGCTCGCGGCCGCTCTGCTCCTGGCGCAGACCCGATCATGGTGGTGGCTCCTGCTCGCCGCCCTGCCCGCTCACCTGCTGGCGGAGCTGCAAAGCGGCGTGCCGACGGCGATGGTGCTCGGCTGGTACGTAAGCAACTGCGGCGAGGCGCTGATCGGTGCTGCGATCGTGCGTGCCTTCGTGCAGGGACCACTGCGGCTCGACTCGCTGCGCAACGCGGCTATTTTCCTGCTCGGCACCGCGCTCGCAGCTCCACTCGTTTCGTCTTTCGTCGACGCAGCGCTGGTGCATCTCATCGGCTGGGGAGATGCTGCTTACTGGGAGCTCGTGCGCGCGCGATTTTTCTCCAACGTGCTCGCCGAGCTGACGATCGTTCCTCTCATCGTGACGTGGGCGGCGGTTGCAACTTCGACCCCCCACGAGACGCGTCCTGCCCGCTACGCGGAGAGCGCCGCGCTCTTCACTGGCCTCCTGCTGGTCTGCGTGCTGGTCTTCGATCTGCCGCATCGCGAGGCGCACGCCTCACCAGCGGTTTACTACGCGCCATTGCCCTTCCTCCTTTGGGCTGCCGCGCTCGGTCCTGCCGCTTCGGCAAGCGCGCTCGCCCTCATGACCATCGCAACGATCTGGGGCGCGGTGCATGGCCTCGGGCCTTTCGCTGGACGCACGCCGCAGGACACGGCACGCGAGATGCAGCTCTTCCTGACGGCCGCCACCGTGCCGATGCTTCTCCTTTCAGTGGCGCTCGCGGAGCGTTCGCGCGTGGAACGCGAGGCGCGCGAGCAGCGCCGGCAGCTCACGCACCTCTCGCGCGTCGCGATGCTGGGCGAGCTGTCCGGCGGCATTGCTCACCAGCTGAACCAGCCGCTCACCGCGATACTCTCCAATGCGCAGGCCGCACAGCATTACCTCGCTAACAAGAACGCTGATCCCGCGCTGCTCTCGGAAATCCTCGCGGACATCGTCGCAGCGGACAAGCGGGCCGGCGACGTGATCGAGGGCTTGCGCGCGCTCTTCAAGCGCGGCGAAGCGCACTTCGAAACGCTCGATCCGAATCGCCTGGTGCGCGAGGTCCTGGCGCTTGCGCAAGGCGACCTCGCAACGCGTGGCATCGAGGTTTCGATGCGGCTACAGCCCAATCTGCCCGAGGTGCGCGCGGATCGCGTGCAACTCGAGCAGGTGCTCCTGAACCTCGTGGTAAATGCGGCCGAGGCAATGCGCGCATGCCCGCCGAAAGATCGCTTGCTGATCGTGCAATCGACCGCCACGGCCGGCCGCATCCATGTCAACGTCATCGATCGCGGGTCGGGTTTCAAGGTCTCGCCCGAGCAGCTCTTCGAGGCGTTTTACACCACGAAGCCACAGGGCTTGGGCCTCGGACTGTCGATCTCCAAGTCGATAGTGACGGCCCACGGCGGGCGCCTGCGCGCGACCACCCGGCGCGGCGGTGGTGCGGCGTTCCTCGTGACGCTACCCGCTCTGCCGAAGCAATAACCCTGCTGTAGGACCTTGGTCCAACTATGGGACTTTGGTCCAATTTCGAGGGGTTCGGCTACCTGCTCCAATCCGAAGCAACGTGCCGTACATCGCGATCGTCGATGACGAGGAACCTGTCCGCAAGGCGCTGAAGCGCCTCCTCTCGGCCTCGGGTCTAGAGGCGGAGAGCTATGCGAGTGGGAAGGACTTCCTCGAAGCGAGCGCGCTGCGCCGCCCCGACTGCCTCGTGCTCGACCTGCACATGCCCGGAATGAGCGGGCTGCAAGTGCTGCAGGAACTGCGCGCCGCGCATACCGCGCTGCCCACGGTCGTGATCACGGCCTACGACGAGCCGCAAACGCGCGAGCAGTGTCTAGCCGCGGGCGCGAGCGCCTATCTACGAAAGCCGCTCGACGAGCGGCTGCTGCTCAACGCCATCTCTGCCAACGTCAAGCGTTCCCCGAAGGAGAACCATCGATGAAGCTCAAAAAATATGCCCTTCTTGCCTTGCTCGTCTGCTCGGCGCCCGCGATGGCACAGATGCAGCGCGCGCGCACGTACGAGTTCTACATGTCGCCGATCTTCACCGACAGCAAGAGCCAGTCGTTCGAGGGTGGCACCTCGGCCCGCACCGACCAGGGCTACGGCTTCGGCGTCGGCTTCGGCTATAACTTCTCGCAAAACCTGAATGCCGCGGTCGAGCTCGCCTGGAGCGAGGTCTACTACCGCACCACGCTGCAGCCCGCGAACGGGAACCTGGCCCCCGCGATCAACTCGAGCGGCGTCATCGACACCGGCACGCTGCGCTTCGCCGGCACCTGGAACATCCTATCCACGCCGCTTACGCCCTTCGTCACGGCGGGCGGGGGCTGGACGCACGTCTACACGGACATCCCCATCGGGCCGCCGCAGAACTCCTGCTGGTATTACCCGTGGTGGGGCCCGGTGTGCACGACCTACGTGCCGACGCAGAACACGACGAAGTTCAGCTACAACTACGGCGCCGGCGTTCGCTGGGACATCGGACCGTGGCTCGTGCGCGGGCTTGTCAACGAACAGAAGGCAGACAGCGGCGGTGCAAACGGCTCCACCACCTGGACGCAATGGCGCCTCGACTTCGGGATGAAGTGGCGCTAGGGAGTCGGCTCATGAAACCAACGGCACTCGCATTCCTGCTCGCGCTGGCCGCGCCGGCCAGCGCGCAGCAGTTGAAAGACGGCGCGATGGCCATGGAACAGAGCGAGGCCGTGGTCACAATCCTGGTTGTCGACGTGCCCAATAAGCGAGTGGTGGTTCGTGGACCCAGGGGGAATGTCGAGGAGCTGCAGGTTCCCGAGGAATCCCAGAACCTCGGCAAGGTGAAGCAAGGCGATCGCTTCAAGCTGCGCTACATCGAGGCGGTCGCGGTCAGCATCAGCAAGGGCGGCGCGCCCGAGGAGTCCGAGTCAAGAGACGTGCAGGTCTCGCCAAAAGGTGGCACGCCGGGCGGCATGATCACACGTACGCAGAAGCGCGCGGTGATGATCGACGCCGTCGATTACAAGGGCCGCTATATCGCCGTGCGCGGTCCCACCGGCCAGACGATGTCGCTGAAGGTGGCGGAGGACGTGCCAATCGAGGCACTCAATGCCGGGGATCGCGTCTCGATGGTCTATACGCAAGCCGTTGTCGCGGAGATGGTCGAGCAACCCAAACCGGCGGCCAAGAAAGCCGCCGCCAAAAAGGCCGCACCGAAGCAGTAGCACCATGAGGTGGCTCGCCGCCGCAGCGTGCAGCACCGCGCTCGCGGTTCATGCTGCCGAGCCTGCACAGCTCGCAAGGGAAATCGGCATCGATCCATCGAAGGAGCTGGCGGAGACGCGGCTCATCGAGGACGTGGTCGTGGCGCCGATCCCAATCTCCAATCCGACCGTCGGCACCGGCCTCGCCGTGGTCGTCATGCCCTTCTATTACCTCGGGCCCGATTCGCCGCTTTCCAATACAGCCGTCGCCGCCGGCTATACCTCGAGCGGCAGCTGGGCGCTTGGCGCGGCGCAGACCACGCGCCTGCGCGGCGATGAGCTGCGCGTCGACGGCCTGCTCGCATTCTTTGAGCTGCGCTACAACTTTTTCGGCAAGGGGGCCGAGGCAGGCGAGGCCGGTCGATTCGTGCCGATTTCGCAGAAGGCGGCAGCGTTCGTGCCAGAGCTCCTCTTCCAATGGCGGGAGCATCTCTTCCTCGGCGTGCGCTACCGCGGCATCAAGGTCGAGACGGCGCTCGATACGACGCAGGTGCCGCCTGAGCTCGCGCCGTTCATCGACGTGTCCGGGGCCATCGCGAGCTCAGGCGTCGGTCCGGTGGCGGTCCTCGACACGCGCGACAACGAGATGAACCCGGCTCGCGGCTGGCTTGCCGAGTTCCGCGGCAACTTTGCCGAGCACACCTTCGGCAGCGATACCAGCTATACCAACTATTCCGCCTCGGCGAACCACTACCTGCGCGCCGGGCTCGGTGTCCTCGCCCTGCGCGCCTATGTTTGCGGCGCCTCCGAGCGCACTCCCCTCTTCGATCTTTGCCTCTATGGCGCGGGCAACGACCTGCGCGGCTATGAGATCGGCCGCTATCGCGACCGTGCGATGTTCGCCACGCAGGCCGAGTACCGCTTCCCCCTC
>JAFARH010000346.1 GCA_019245555.1 Betaproteobacteria bacterium | reverse complement strand
CGAGGTGGAATCCATCCCCGACCAAGATCTCTACGGGTGAAGACTTACCTCGTCGGTGGGGCCGTGCGGGATGAGTTGCTAGGACTTCCGGTCAAGGAGCGCGACTATGTCGTGGTCGGCTCCACGCCCGAGGAGATGGAGAAGCTCGGCTACAAGCCGGTCGGCAAGGATTTCCCGGTGTTCCTGCATCCGAAGACGCACGAGGAATACGCGCTTGCGCGTACTGAGCGGAAGAGCGGGCGTGGCTACAAGGGGTTCACTGTCCACGCTGCACCCGACGTCACACTCGAAGACGATCTGCGGCGCCGTGACCTCACCATCAACGCGATGGCGAAGGGCGAGGACGGCGCGATCGTTGACCCGTTCGGCGGTCGCGAAGACCTGAAGAAGAAACTGCTGCGTCACGTCAGCGAGGCATTCGCCGAGGACCCGGTCCGCATCCTGCGCGTCGCGCGATTCGCCGCGCGCTTTGGCTTCGAGGTGGCGAAGGAAACGATGGCGCTGATGAAGCGCATGGTCGAGTCTGGCGAGACCGACTACCTCGTGCCCGAGCGCGTCTGGCAGGAATTCGCCAAGGGCCTAATGGAGCGCGAGCCGCAGCGCATGTACGACGTGCTGGAGGCGAGCGGTCTGCGGCCGAAGCTCCTGCCGGAGATCACGGGCATCGTGAAGCTGGAAGGGACGCTCGCCCAGCGTTTCGCGCAGCTCGCATGGCCGCTCAAGGAATCCGCAGTCGAGGCATTGTGCAATCGCCTGAAGGTGCCGAATGAGGTGCGCGAGCTCGCGTTGCTCGGCGCGCGCAACCGTGTCGCGCTGCGCGCCTCGCGCTTGGCGACGCCGCAAGCGCTGCTCGAGCTCCTGAAGCGCACAGATGCCTTCCGACGGCCGGATCGCTTCCAGGATTTGCTGGCTGTTGCACGCCGCGACGCGCCGGTGATCGATACATCACGCCTTGAGACAGCTCTTGGCGCCGCCAAGGCGGTCGATGCAGGCGCGATCGCCGCGAAGGCTGGCTCGCCGCAGGAAACGGCAAGCAAGATCGACGAGGCACGCATCGAAGCGATTTCGCGGGTGCTATGAAGCAGCATCTGGTGGCGCTCTACCGGAATCTCGTCGCCGGCACCCGGCTTGCGCTGTTCTTGCGGGTACGGCCCTATGACTATCGGGCGGCGCCGCTCGACTACACGCTGCTCATCGTCTTCAACTTCTGCATCTGGATCGCCGCAGCGGCGATCCGCACCGGCATGGCGGGCGATTTCGACAGCGTGGCCGTGCCGATCTATCTCGGCGGTATTCCGCTCGTGCTGGCGACCGCGGCGGTCGTCGCCTGGATCTATGGCTACCCCGGGCGGCTCCTCCTCATCGCGGTCGCGCTCACGGCGAGCGATGCCGTCTTCGAGCTGATCGCGCTCGTCCTGCCGCCTTTGGCGGCGCTGGCCGGTTTTCCCCGCGCTGGCATCGTGCTGATCCTCGCATGGCTCTGGGCCGCCTCGGTGCGCGCTGTGGTGGTCTGCGGCGGAACGATGCGCCCGCAGCTCCTGAAGGGCGCACTGGTCCTCACTGCGATGTTCGGAATCGGCTACTTCGCGTTTCCGCGGACCGATGTCTGGATCGAACCGGATGGGGAGGCGGAGTCGTCTCCGCTCGCCGAAGAACGCCTCTTCCATTTGCAGGGGCAGCTCATCGAGCGCACCCTCGCGGCGATCAAGCCGGGCAAGGACGGCCATCGTGAGCTCTACTTCGTCGGCTTCGCGCCGGACGCGAGCCAGGAAGTCTTCCTGCACGAGATGCGCTTCGTGCGAAAGGAATTCGACGAGCGCTTCCGCACGGCCGGCCACTCGATCGCGCTCGTGAGCAGCCAGGACGCGCTCGAGGAATTCCCGATCGCAAGTGCGACCAACCTGTCGCGCGCGCTGGCAAGGGTTGGCGAGCGTATGAACGCGGAGGAGGACACCCTCTTCCTTTTCTTGAGTGCCCACGGCTACCGGGACCATCGCCTTTCCGCGGTGCAACCGCCGCTCGAGCTCGCGCCGCTCACGCCGACGGCGCTTGCCCGCATGCTGCAGGACGCGGGCATCAAGTGGCGCGTGATCGTCGTGTCGGCCTGCTATTCGGGCGGATTCATCGAGCCGCTGCGCGATGACAACACCATCGTGATCACTGCCTCGTCAGCCGAGCGCACCTCGTTTGGCTGCGAGGCCGGACGTGATTTCACCTACTTCGGCGAGGCTTATTTCCGCGATGCGCTGGCGCAGACGCGATCTTTCACGCGCGCCTTCGAGCTCGCCAAAAACATCGTCAACGAGCGAGAGGCGAAGGAGAAGCTCGAGCCTTCGCTACCGCAGATGTGGGTCGGGCGCGCGATCGGCGAGCGGCTAAAGAATGCGGCCGATCAGCCAGACAAGGAATGAGAGGAGCACGGTGCTCGTGAGCGGGATGTAGAGCACGCGGTCTCGCAGGGGAATGCGGAAGTCGCCCGGCAGCCGGCCCAGCGAAATCCTCCCGAGCCAAGGCGTGGCGATGGATAGAATCGCCAGCGCTACAAACAACGTAAGAATCCACTTCACCATGATCGAACTCTATACCTGGACCACACCCAACGGCCGCAAGGTTTCAACCATGCTGGAGGAGTGTGGCCTGCCGTACAACGTGCACAAGATCAACATCGGCACGAACAGCGAGCAGTTCACGCCCGACTATCTCAAGATCAATCCGAACGGAAAGATCCCGTCGATCGTCGATCCCGATGGTCCCGACGGCAAGCCGATCGCGATGATGGAATCGGGCGCCATCCTGATTTACCTCGCCGGCAAGACCGGCAAGTTCTTGCCGAAATCCGATCGCGGCAAATACGTGGCGTTGCAGTGGCTCATGTTCCAGATGGGCGGTGTCGGGCCGATGTTCGGCCAGGCGCATCACTTCATGCGCGCGAAGAAGGACGAGATTCCCTATGGCACCGAGCGCTATGGCAACGAGGCGAAGCGCCTCTACGGCGTGATGGACAAGCATCTCGCGAGCCACAAGCACTTCGCCGACGAGTACTCGATCGCGGACATGGCGATCTATCCGTGGACGGCGCGCCACGAGTGGCACCGCGTAGATCTCGCGCAATTTCCGAACGTGAAGCGCTGGTACGACGCGGTCGGCTCGCGCCCAGCTGTGCAGCGCGGAATGAACGTACCGCCGGTCGGCTAGCCCCGCTCCAGGACGTCGGCGAGCAGCGCCGCGTCCACGGGCTTCACTACGTGCAGATCGAAGCCCGCTTCGAGCGTGCGCTTCCGATCGTCGGGCATCCCATAGCCGGTGACGGCCACGAGGTACGGTTGGCGCCCGGCGCCGAATTCACTACGGATGCGCCGCGCGAGCTCGTAGCCATCCATCTCGGGAAGCCCGATGTCGATGAGCGCAATCTCGGGCGGCGCCGAACGCACGGCTTCGAGGCCGCTCGCGCCATCGGCCGCGGTGCGCACGTGGTGTCCTCCTAGCTCCAGCATGCGCCGCAGCGTTTCGCGTGCATCCTCGTTATCCTCGACCACGAGCACGTTGCGCACCGGCGCCGACGACTTTGTGCCGGCGCGGCGGCGCTCGACTTGCGGCGCCCGCGCCGCGGGCAGGCGCACCGTGAAGACGCTCCCCTGTCCCGGGCCTTCGCTTGCGGCGGTCGCCGAGCCGCCGTGCAGTTCCGCAAGGCGCCGCACGAGCGTGAGGCCGATGCCGAGCCCGCCGTAGGAGCGATCGAGCGGTCGCTCGCCCTGCACGAAAGGCTCGAAGACGCGCGCGGCCAGTGCCGGCGGCATGCCGATGCCGGTGTCGCTCACGCGCAGGACCGCCTCGTCGCCAACTTTTTCTACGGAGATGGTGATCGTGCCGCCCTCGGGTGTGAACTTGAGCGCGTTGCCGAGCAGGTTGCCGAGGATCTGCTCGATGCGCGTCGGATCAGCGTCGACCCAGACCGGCTCGAGCCTCTCCGCAAGGCGCCGTCGTCCGGTACGACCCGCGGCGCGGAGCGTGGCAAGCGCGCGGGCAGCGGCCTCGGCGAGATCGAGTGGCTGGCGCTGCAGCACGATCTTGCCGGTCATGGCGCGCGCGGCATCGAGGAGGTCGTCCGTCATGCGCGCCAGGTGCTGTACCTGGCGCCCGATCACGGCTCTCGCATGCGTGCGCGACTCCTCATCCGGCGCGCCGAGCAGCTGCGCGGCGTTCGAGATCGCGCCGAGCGGATTGCGCAGCTCGTGTCCCAGCATGGCGAGGAACTCGTCCTTCGAGCGGTTGGCTTCCTCGGCAATGGCGCGCGCCTGGCGCTCGCGCTCGAGGAGCTCCTCGCGCTCGGCTTCACCGCGTGTGCGCTCATCCGCGGCGAATGAAAGCGATTCGGCCACCTGCCGGATCTCGACGATCGGCGTGTCCGGAAGCTTGAGGTGCTCGCGCCGGCCAAGCGCGCGTGCCGCTTCGCCGAGCTCGGCCATCGGCCGCGCGATGCCCCGTCCTACGAGGAGTGCGGCGAGCGCTGCGAGGATGATCGAAAGAAGAATGCCGCCGCCGTAGACGAAGAGCGAGCGCAGCGCGCCAGCATCGACATAGGAAATCGGGATGCCGATTGCCACCGTCCAGCCGGTGACTAGCGAGCGGGTAAAGGCGGAATAGGTCTTGTCGCCCTCGATGGTCGGCGTGAGGATCCAGCCCTCGTGCACCGGCTGCTCCATGGCGGCGAGAAGTCCCGCCGCCGGCGGACCGCCGAGAAACTCCTCGTGCTGGCGGCTGCGCGCGACGCGCTGGTTCCTTGCGTCAAACACCGAGACGACCCAATCGCTCGGCACGCGCTGGCGGTTGATGACTTCGCGGATGCCGTCGGGCGAGATCACTGCTGAGAGCACGTAACTCAGCTCGCCATCGCGCAGCACGGGCACACGCAGCGCGAAGCTGTACCGCCCGTTGGCGCCGCGGGAAATGGTGCCGATGGCGGGCTGCGCTTCCCGGAGCACGTATGCGACCGACTCACTCTCCGTCGTCGGCGGCAAAGGCGCGCCAAAGGCGGAGGCGGTGTTGAGCACCATCCGCCCCTTCGAGTCGTGCAGGATCACCGAGCGCCACTGAGAGCGCGTGGCGCTCACGCGCACGGCGCGATCGTGGAAACGCCTGAGATCGGGTGCATCCAGAAGCGTGGAGGTGGCGAGCGCATCCAGCGCCGCGAACGAACGGCTCAACTCGGCGTCGACAGCGGTCGAGAGCGCACGCGTGATCTCGATGCCGGCGCGCTCGGCCTGCTCACGCTGCTGGTGCACGAGTGCGAGCAGGCTGATGCCCGATACAACCGCCAGCGGCAGGAATGCCGCTGCGGCGAGGTAAAGAAGGCGCGAACGCAGCGAGACCCTGGGGGTCTTCATTTGCGAGCGTGCTTCTCCAGGAACGCGTTGATCTGCTCGATGCGAAGCTGTGGCTCGCCAGGGATGGGTTTGGACCCGACCACGCGGTTCATCCAATCCATGTTTTCCTGCATGCGTGCTACCACCGCGGGCCACTCGGCCGCGGTATGCCGCTTGGGATCGGGCAGCACATGGCACTGGCTGCAGGCCAGCTTGAAAGCCTCGCCTTCCGGGCGATTGACGTCGGGATAGCGCTTAAAGTCGAGCGGCTTCTGCGCATGCTTTCGTAAGTAGGCAACGAGAGTGCGCTTCTCATCCACCGTGGGGGCTTTGACGCCCGCCATCATGTCGTTCATCAGCGACCCCATGTTGCCGCGGCCTTCCATGCGCAGCACCATCCGATCGACAACGGGCGGCCATTTTGCGGCGTTGTGCATCGCCGGATTCGGCAGGTTGTGGCATTGGACGCAGTAGCGAATCGTCAGCTCGGCGCCCGCCGAATCGCGCTCGGGGAGCTGTCGCGCCTCGAAGGTCGGCGGCAGGATCCGCTCGAGCATCGGACCATGCGGGCTGTCGGCCCAGCGCTTCCTAGCTTCGTCGATCTCGTCTGCGGCGCCTAATGAGCAAAGGAGCAGCGCGAGCCATGCAAGCCGGTGCATGCAAGCGAGTCTAAAGGCTTGCGCGGCGATCGCCGCGACTAAAACCCATCAGAGGGTCCGTGAGGTTTTTCCCGACGGCGAGCACCTTGAAGAGCTCTCCCATCTCGGCCGGCGAGAGGAGCTTCTGCGCCTGCGCCGCGATCGGCGCGTAGTGCAGCGCGTTCTCGGCGTTCGCTTCGCCGAGCACGTCGGTGATGCCGCAGTTGACGAGGAACTGCGCCTGAGATGTGTAGCCGAGGATCTCGGCGCCGCCCTCGTGCGCGGCCTCGGCGAGCGCCGTGAAGTCGACATGCGCGGTGATGTCTTCCTCGCCGGGCCGCGCGAACGGATCGGCATGCGCCTGGTGCCGGTGATGGCACATCACCGTCCCGGTCGCTCGCTGCGGGTGGTAGTACTCATGGCGTGGAAAGCCGTAGTCGATGACGAACACGGCGCCTTTCTCGAGCATCTGCGCTAGCGTGCTCATCCACGCGCGCGCTTCGAGGCCGATCTCGCTCACGTAGGGCGTGGGCACCTCGATTTGCTTCGCCGCCGCCAGCAACTCACCCGTTGCTGGCCGATCCGCCCAGCTAAGGCCGCGGCCCACGCCGCGCTCGAGGATTCCGCGCTCGGTCCAATGCACTATCCGCGCCGGTATTGCGTCGGCCACTTCGTTGGCGACCACCGCGCCGCTGAAGTGCTCGGGCAGGCGATCGATGTGCCGCACGCGATTGCCTAGCTTTTCTTTCTGCCGCTGGATCAGATCGGCGCTCGTCTCCAGGATCAGGTACTCGCGTCCGTCGGCCAGCACATCGGCGAGCGCGCCGCTGCCGGCGCCGATCTCGAGAATGTGATTGAAGGCTCGCAGCTCGCGGGCTAGCGTGCGGCCGAAGAGCGACCCGA
>JAFARH010000447.1 GCA_019245555.1 Betaproteobacteria bacterium | reverse complement strand
CCTTTTCGGCACGACTAAAGTCGTGCCCTTTCACATTCTCGGCGGACAAAAACTAAAGTCGTGACCTGATACAAACTTGCCCTGATACAAAACTCTCTATGCGCTCGCTCCGGCGTCTTCCAATCTTCTCGTGGCTTCGCTGAATTTTTCGGCGAGATTGCCCGCGGTTTCGCCGTCGATTTCGAACATGAGCGGGGGAACGAGCGGCGCGCTGCGCAGCAGCTTCATCGCTTCGTTCCAGTCAATGTTGCCTTCGCCGGGCCAGTAGTGCGCGTCGCGTTCTTTCTTGTTGTCGTGGATGTGGGTTGACCGGATGCGGTCCTTCATCTCCGCGAACGCCGCCTCCACGCCTTGTTCCATGTGGGCATGGCCGATGTCGAAGCAGAAGCCAATCTCATCGAAGTGCGCGGTGGTCACCAGTTCGTGGAGGCGCTCGGGAGTCGAGAGCTCGTTCGGAATGTTCTCGAGCAGCACACGCACGCCTAGCGGCTTCGCGAAGGCTTGCAGATGTTCGATCGACGTCGTTGCCGCGTCGAAGAACTTGTGTTCGCTGAATGTCTCGTTCGGCAGGCCGATGTGCTGGATGAGGAAGCGGAACGGGATCTGCTCGGCGACCTCGATGGCGCGCTTGATTTCGTCCATTGCCTGGATGCGCGACTTCTTGTCGAGGCTGGCGATGTTCAGCGGCGGCGTGCCGTCGCGGCCCCAGTCGGCGTCGGAGAACATGGGCGCGTGCAGCGAGCTGAGCGGCACGCCCGAGGTCGCAAACCAGTTGGCGATCTCGCGGACGTGCTGGCGGTTGGTGTAGTCGAGGTGGCCGCGCGCGGCAAAGATCTCGACGGCCTGCGCACCCATGCGGGCGTAAGCGTCCAGCATCCCGGGATGCAGCCGCTCCTTCACCTGCACGTACGACGAAATGGCTTTCAGCATAAGTGTCTATTAGTAGCCTACCGCATGACCGTTATTGCGGCCATCACTGGCTCCCTGGCGCTCGCCCGAAAGCGGGTCGATGAGGATACATTCGCCATCGCTCCAGTAGCCGCCTTCGTCGTCGTGCTCGGCGAGATGATGCCCCATCTGCTTCAACACCTGGCGCGTATCGAGCGAAAAACCGTTCTCCAGGTACTCCTGATCGGGCAGCCATTGGTTGTGGTAGCGCGGCGCGTTCACCGACTGCTGGATGTTCATGCCGTAGTCGATTACGCCCATCAGGATGTTGGCGACGGTGGTGATGATGCGCGGGCCACCGGGCGAGCCCAGCACCAGGAAGAGCTTGCCGTCTTTCAGAACGATGGTAGGCGTCATGGCCGAGAGCGGCCGCTTGCCGGGTCCGATCGAGTTGGCTTCGCCCTGGATCAGTCCGTACTGGTTGGGCACACCCGGCTTCGAAGAGAAGTCGTCCATCTCGTTGTTGAGCAGGAAGCCGAGGCCACCGACAGTGACGTAGTTACCGAAGCCGCCATTGAGCGTGGTCGTCACGGCGACTGCGTTGCCGGCATTGTCGACCACCGAGTAGTGCGTGGTGTCTTCCGGCTCGAGAATGTTGGTTGCCGGCGGATGGAGCGCGGCGTACTGATCGAGTTGGGCGAAGCCCGCGGGACGCTTGACCTCGCCGCTCGGGGTGGCGCGGTGCTCGTCGACCGTTTTGCGCCACGCGACGCCGTAGCTCTTTTCGATCAACTGGGCGACGGGAATCTGCGAGAAGTCGGGGTCGCCGAGGAACTCAGCGCGATCGAAGAATGCGCGGCGATAGGCCTCAAGCGTCAGGTGCATCGAGGCAGCGGAGCGGTTCCCGAGCTTGCCGAGATCATAGCCTTCGAGGATGTTCAGCGCTTCGACCAGCGCGACTCCGCCGGATGATGGCGGCGGTGCGCTCAGCACTTCAAAGTTGCGATAGGTTCCGCGAATCACCTGGCGCTCTTTGACTTCGTAGGCCGCCAAATCTTCCGCGGTGATCAGGCCGCCGCCATTCGCCTGGTCAGCCGCGATTTCTTTGGCCATCGCGCCTTTGTA
>JAFARH010000151.1 GCA_019245555.1 Betaproteobacteria bacterium | reverse complement strand
CGCCGCCGAGGAACTCGACCTGCCGCTCGCGCGCATCGCCATGGTCCAGGGCGACACCGGCCGCTCCCCGAACGAGGGCGTGACCTCCGGCTCCCAGTCGATCGAGAACTCAGGCGTCGCGTTGCGGCTTGCCGCCGCCGAGGTGCGCGCGATCCTCATCGATCTTGCCGCGCCGAAGCTTGAAGCTGCCGCCGATCAGTTGACGGTCGCGGATGGAGTCATCAAGGCGCCGAACGGCAGGACGATCACCTACGGCGATCTTGCCGCAGCCGATCTGCATCGGGAGGCGACCGCGAGCGTGAAGCCAAAGCCCGCAAGCGCACACAGAATCGTCGGTCAATCGATCAAGCGCTTCGACATCCCCGGCAAGGTCACCGGCAATGCGATGTATGTGCAGGACATCCGCCTGCCCGGCATGGTGCATGGCCGCGTGGTGCGCCCGCCGCAGTATGGGGCAACGCTGGCCTCGCTCGACGACAGCAAAGCGAAAACGATCCAAGGCGTCATCGCTGTGGTGCGGGACGGCTCGTTCCTTGGCGTGATCGCCGAGCGCGAGGAGCAGGCCGTCAAGGCGCGCGAGGCGCTCGCCGAAGGCGCCAAATGGACACCGGGGCCGGACCTGCCCGACCCCGCCAATCTCTTCGCGCACCTCAAGTCGCTTCCCGCGAAGGTCGAGGTGATCGGCGTGAAGCAGGCGCCGCTGCTCGCAAGCGCGCCGAAGACGCTAGAGGCGAGCTACACCAAGCCCTACATGGCGCATGCCTCGATCGGGCCGTCCGCGGCGGTCGCGGAGTTCAAGGACGGCAAGTACACGGTCTGGACCCATTCGCAGGGCGTATTCCCGCTGCGCGCCGAACTCGTGAAGGCGCTGAAGGTGCCGCCCGCATCCGTGCGCTGCATCCATACCGAAGGGTCCGGCTGCTACGGCCACAACGGCGCGGACGATGTCGGCCTCGACGCCGCGCTGCTCGCTCGCGCTATGCCGGGGAAACCGGTGCGGCTGCAATGGATGCGCGACGACGAGTTCGCCTGGGAGCCGTATGGGCCGGCGATGGCGATGCACGCCAAGGCCTCGCTCGACGGCGAAGGGCGCATCGTCGACTGGAATTACGAGCTGTGGAGCAACAGCCATTCGACCCGGCCGCAATCGACGACCGGCGCGAATGTGCTTGCCGCCTGGTACCTCGCCGAGCCGCAGCAGATGGGGCCGCCGACCTCGCCGCCGCAGCCCGCGGGCGGTGGGGACCGTAATTCCGTCCCGCTCTACGACTTCCCGAACCAGCGGGTGGTGCACGACTTCATCCAGCCGATGCCGATCCGGGTGTCCGCTTTGCGAACACTGGGCGCCTACGCCAACGTGTTTGCGTCGGAGTCCTTTATGGATGAGCTGGCGCTTGCGGCCGGCGCCGATCCGGTCGCGTTCAGGCTAGCGCATCTGAAGGACCCGCGCGCCAAAGCCGTGATCGAGAATGTGGCCCAGATGGCCGGCTGGAAGGCGGGCGAGAAGGGCGACTTCGCGCGTGGGCGCGGGATAGGCTTTGCCAAGTACAAGAACCTCGCCTGCTATTGCGCGGTGATCGCCGATGTCGAGGTCGATCGCGCGAGCGGCCGGGTGCGGGTGACCAATGCCTGGACGGCGGCGGATGCCGGGATCGTCATCAATCCCGACGGGCTCTCGAACCAGATCGAGGGCGGCATCATCCAGTCGGCGAGCTGGACGCTGCACGAGGAGGTCAAGTTCGACCGGCACGGCATCCTGTCGCGCGATTGGTCGAACTATCCGATCCTCACGATGCCGGAAGTGCCCAAGGTCGAGGTGGCGCTGATCAACCGGCCGGAGGAGCGCGCGCTCGGCGCAGGGGAGGCCTCGCAAGGGCCTGCTGTCGCGGCGATCGCTAATGCGTTCGCGCACGCGACGGGTAAGCGCATCCGAGATCTGCCCTTCCATCCGGAGCGTGTGAAAGCTGTGCTTGCCTGAAACTAGTGGTCCGGTTCTAACATTCGCATTCCTATGCGGCGCGCTCTTTTGCGAATGTTAGAACCAAAGGACCACTAGCAAGTATCGGGTCGTAGTGGAGCTTTGGATTTGACATTCGCTTCGCGAGCCCGCGGCTGGGTGGGTAGCGAATGTCAAATCCGCTCCACTAGGGCTTGCGTCTGGCGCGTTGACGCAGTGTCATGACTGCGTCGTATCGTCGCGGACACCGGCCGGAGAGGCACGCATGAGCACCGTGATCAACTGCGTTTCCTACGACGGAGGAGTGCGGCACGCCGAGGTCGACCTCGCTGAAGCGCGCTGCCCCGACAAGGACGGCGCCTTCATCTGGGTTGGTCTGCAGGAGCCGAACAAGGAGCTGCTGCGCACCGTGCAGCAGCGCTTCAACCTGCACGACCTCGCCGTCGAGGACGCACTCGTCGCCCATCAGCGTCCCAAGCTCGAAATCTACGGCGACTCGATCTTTGTCGCGTTGCGCACCGCGCAGCTCATCGACAAGAAAATCCAGTTCGGCGAGACGCACATTTTCGCCGGCCCCGCCTATGTGGTGACCGTGCGCCACGGCTCGACAACGGGCTACCGCGAGGTGCGCGCTCGTGCCGAAGTTCGTAGATGCGCTCGACGTCGGTCGGGTCGCTTCGATGGGAGAAGACCTCCTCCTCCAGCGCGTCGGCCTCGGCCTCCATGTCGTGCAGGACCGGGAAGTAGTTGTCGACGATGAAGTCGATGATCGAATAGACGACGAAGCTCTCACCTTTCGCCAGCATCTTGGGTGCGCTTTCGGCGCGGGCGCGCACTTCGCGATAGCCGGTGGTCGAGCCGTGGCG
>JAFARH010000400.1 GCA_019245555.1 Betaproteobacteria bacterium | reverse complement strand
TGGATCCTGCTGCCGGCCTTGCGTGCTCGCGGCGCGGCCAACTTCGAATGCGTGACGGTCTGGCAGGACGCGACGCTCATCGGCCTCTTTCCGTTCGAGCGCCGTCCGAGCCTCCGGCGCCTGCCGGTGGCGACGCTGACATCGTGGCGCCATAGCGCCTATCTCCTGTGCACGCCGCTCGTTCGCAAGGACGCTGCCGTGCCGGCGTTACGAGCGCTGATGCGATGGGCGGTAGATCAGGCGTCGTTGCTCGAGTTCTTGTACGTGCCTGCGAACGGCCCGTTCGACGATGCGCTGCGCACCGAGGCAGGAGCGCTCGTGCGCACCGCGCACTTCTCGCGCCCGTTGCTCGTCAAGGCGGCGAGCGCGGATACCTACATGGAGGAGGCGATCTCGTCGCAGCTCAGGCGTCAACTGCGCCGCAATGAGCGGCGCCTCGCGGCGCGCGGCGCGAAGACAATTGCCATGGCGCCGGGCGGCAATATCGGCGACGAGATCGAGCGGTTCCTAAGGCTCGAAGTCGGCGGTTGGAAAGGCCGCCAGGGCGGCGCGTTGGCGGCGGATCCGGCGAACCTGCGCTTCGGACGCGACGTGCTGGCGGAGGCGCATCGGCGTGGACGACTGCAGATCGTCGGCATGGACTGCGATGGCGCGCCGATCGCCCGGCGCTTGAGCCTCCTCGCCGGCGAGGGTGCCTTTGCGTTCAAGACTGCGTACGACGAAGACTATGCCGCCTATTCGCCCGGTGTGTTGGCGGAGGCGCTGAGCTTGCGCGAGTTCCATCGCCTGCCTGGCGTGCGGTGGATGGACTCGTATACCGACCCGGATAACGCAACAGTGAATCGCATGTGGAAGGACCGCCGCGCGATGCAGAGCGTGGCCGCCGGCGTAGGCGCCTGGGGCGCGTTCTGGCTCTCGGTCTATTCCTCGCTCAGAGGTAAGGCGCAAAAAGCCGAGCCAGTCCGTCCCGCAGCTTGACCGGGAATGGGCGGGCGTCGACGTCGGCGAGCGTGAGCCGCCGCGCGCCCGAAATGCGCGCCTGGATGAGTCCGTCGAGGTGCGCGCCGAGCTCGACGGAGTAGCACTCCACGTTGAGCTCGAAGTTGAGGCGCAGGCTCCGCGCATCCCAGTTCGCCGAGCCGAGCAGCGTCCACGCGCCGTCCACGACCAGGAGCTTCGAATGATCGAACGAGCCGGGGCGAGACCACACGCGGCAGCCGTGGTCGAGCACCTGCCAGAGCTGGCCATACATCGCCCAGCGCACATGCGGCAGGTCGCTATGCTCCGGGATCACGATGTCGACGTCGACGCCGCGCAACGCGGCCGCGTTCAGCTCGGCGACGAGGGTCTGGTCCGGGATGAAGTAGGGCGTGAGGATCCTGATCGAGCGCTGCGCCGCGTTCAACCCGCCGATGATGGCCCAGCGCACGCGCTCGAAGGCTTCGTCGGGGCCGGCCTCGATGGTGCGCGCGAGCACCCCGCCTTCCTCGCGTAGTGGCGGAAACCACTTCTGGCCGCGCAGCGCCTCGTCGGTGGTGAACTGCCAGTCGTCGGCGAACACTTCCATCATCTGCGCGACGACCGGACCGCGCAGGCGGAAGTGCAGGTCGCGATACGCCTGGTCCGGTGCGTCCGGCCGCCAATAGCGCTTGTCGACGTTCATGCCGCCGGTGAAACCGATCGCGCCATCGACGACGAGAATCTTGCGGTGGTTGCGCAGGTTCATGGCGTGGAGCCTCGCGGGCACCAGCGGCGGGTTGAAGATCGCGACGTTGACGCCCGCCTTCTCCAGCGACTGGACCGCGGAGGAGCCGAAGCGCGCGTCGACATCGTCGATGAGCACGCGCACGTCGACGCCGCGCTTCGTGGCGGCGGCGAGCGCGGCGACGAACTCCGCTCCGATGCCGTCGCGGTCGAAGATGTAGGAGGCGAGTGCGATCGAGCGTTGCGCACCGTTGATGGCCTCGAGCATCGCGGGGAAAGCGGCCGCGCCGTCGATGAGCGACTCGATCGCGTTGCATGGGCAGAGGCGCCGCTCGACCACCTGGCCGACGAGGCGGGCGAGCGGCGTGAAGTGCGTGCCCGGTTCGCTCGGCGGGAATTGCGGGTCGATGCGATACCGCACCATGCCCCGGCGCAGCCGCGCTGCACGGCGTTCGACGCGGTTCACGCCGAGGAGCGCGTAGAGCACCGGGCCCAGTGCCGGCAGGATCCAGATGAGAAGTACCCAGATCGAGGCCGAGCGCGAGTCGCGTTTGTAGATGACCGCATGGCCCGACGCCGTGAGCGCCGCGATGGCCACGGCGGTCAGGAAGGCGTAGTCGACGGTGTCCTTCAGCACGCTGGGAGGATGCCTGAACTAAGGCACGGACGCTGCTATCTCAATGATATGCAGGCCGTGACACTCAACCCCGGCAAGGCCGGTTCACAAAGGCTGGACCACATCGCGGAGCCGGTCGCCGCGCAGGGGTCGGTCCTGGTAAGGGCGCTGGCGGTCGGCATTTGCGGCACCGATCGCGAGCTGATCGATGGGCTCTATGGCGAAGCGGTGCCGGGCGGCAACCGCCTCGTGCTCGGCCACGAATCTCTCGGACGCGTCATTAGCGCTCCGCCCCACAGCGGGTTCATGACCGGCGACATCGTCGTAGGGATTGTTCGACATCCGGACCCGGTGCCGTGCCCGAACTGCGCGCTCGGCGAGTGGGACATGTGCCGCAACGGCCGCTACACCGAGCGCGGCATCAAGCAGGCCGACGGCTTTGCCGCGGAGCGCTGGCGGAGCGATCCCGGCTTCACTGTCAAGGTGAGCCCGGTGCTCGGCCTCGCCGCAGTGCTGCTCGAGCCGGCGAGCGTGCTGGCAAAGGCGTGGGAGCACGTCGAGCGCATCGGGCGCCGTGCGCGCTGGGCTCCCCAGCGGGTGGTGATCACCGGCGCCGGCCCGGTGGGCCTCATGGCGGCGCTGATGGGCGTGCAGCGCGGCCTCGAAGTGCATGTCATGGATCGGAACGACTCCGGACCGAAGCCGAAGCTCGTCCGGGAGCTCGGCGCCACCTATCACCGCGAATTCCCCGCGATCGAGCCCGACATCGTGATCGAGTGCACCGGCTCGCCGGCCGTGATCGTGCAGGCCGTCGGCGCCAGCGCGCCGGGCAGCATCGTTTGCCTCACCGGCCTCGGCGGCAAGCAGCACGCCGCGTCGTTCGACGTCGCGAAGCTGAACCAGTCGATGGTGCTCGAGAACAGGGTCGTCTTCGGCAGCGTGAATGCGAACCTGCGCCACTACCACGCAGCCGCCGACGCGCTCGCGCATGCCAACCGCGCGTGGCTCGACCAGGTCATCACACGGCGGGTCAACCTCAAGAAATGGGACGAGGCCTACCAGAAGCAGGAAGACGACGTGAAGGCGGTGCTCCTGTTTGAGGATTGAAGACTACGCGCTGATCGGCGACTGCCATTCGGCGGCGCTCGTCGCACGCGACGGCTCGATCGACTGGCTGTGCTGGCCGCGCTTCGACTCCGGCGCGTGCTTTGCCGCGCTCCTCGGCACCCGCGAGCACGGTCGCTGGAAGATCGCGCCAGCCGGCGAGGCAAAGATCGCCCGGCGCTATCGCGCCGACACGCTGATCCTCGAGACCGAGTTCGAGACTGCCGAAGGGGCCGTGACCGTGATCGACTTCATGCCGACCCGTGCCGAGCACTGCGAGCTCGCGCGCATCGTGGTTGGCCGCCGCGGGCGCGTGAAGATGGACATGGAGTTCATCCTGCGCTTCGACTATGGCGCGACGGTCCCGTGGGTGCGAAAGCTGGAGGAGGTTGAGAACGGCATCCGCGCGATCGCCGGGCCCGACCTGGTAGTGCTGCGCTCGCCGGTTCCATTGCAGGCCAAGGACTTCACGCACGTCGCGGAATTCGAAGTCGGCGAGGGCGAACGCCTCGCGTTCACGCTTTCACACGGACCCTCGCATCTCGCTATCCCCAAGGCGTTCAACGCCGAGCGGGCGCTGACGTCGACGGAGCATGGCTGGCTCAAGTGGTGCGAGCGCTGCACGGCGGAGGGCGAGTGGGCGCCGTTCGTTCGCCGCTCGGTGATGACGTTGAAGGCGCTGACTTATGCGCCGACCGGCGGACTCGTTGCCGCGGCCACCACGTCGCTGCCGGAGCGCCTCGGCGGCGTGCGCAACTGGGACTACCGCTTCTGCTGGCTGCGCGATGCGACGCTTGCGCTTCTCGCGATGATGAACGCCGGCTACTTCGAGGAGGCGGTGGCGTGGCGCGACTGGCTGGTGCGCGCGATCGCCGGCTCGCCGCAGCAGATGCAGATCATGTACGGCCTCGCCGGCGAGCGGCGCATTCCGGAGCTCACGCTCGACTGGCTGCCGGGCTACGAGAATTCAAAGCCGGTGCGTATCGGCAACGCCGCCGCGGCGCAGCTCCAGCTCGACGTCTACGGCGAGGTGATGGATGCGCTGCACCAGGGGCGCAAGCACGGCATGCCACGCCACGTCGCGGCGTGGGCCCTGCAGCGAAAGCTCCTCGAGCACCTCGAGACCTGCTGGCAAGATCCGGACGAGGGCTTGTGGGAAGTGCGGGGTCCGCGCCGGCACTTCACGCACTCGAAGGTGATGTGCTGGGTCGCGTTCGACCGCGCGATCAAGGCGGTCGAGACGCAAGGCCGCAAGGGGCCGGTCGAGCGCTGGCGCAAGGTGCGCGACCAGATCCACGCCGACGTCTGCGAGCATGGCTTCAACAAGAAGCGCGGCACGTTCGTGCAGAGCTACGAGTCCGACGAGCTCGACGCGAGCCTGCTCCTGATTCCGACGACCGGCTTCCTGCCATGCACCGATCCGCGGATTCGCGCGACCATCGAGGCGATCCAGCGCGAGCTGACGCAGGACGGCTTCGTGGTGCGCTACCGCACGCACGAATCGATCGACGGCCTGCCCCCCGGCGAGGGCGTATTTCTCGCCTGCAGCTTCTGGCTCGCCGACTGCCTGATCCTGCTCGGACACCGCGACGAAGCGCGCGCGCTCTTCGAGCGCCTGTGCCGCCTCGCCAACGACGTCGGCCTCCTCGCCGAGGAGTACGACCCGAAGTCGGGCCGGCAACTCGGCAACTTCCCGCAGGCTTTCTCGCACGTCGCGCTCGTCAATACCGCGATGAACCTCTCGCGCGAGTCGAAGCCGGTCGAGCAGCGCGCGGACAAAAAGGCCGCGTAGTAGCATCCCTCCGAGGAGGAGCTCAGATGGTCAGGTTGGCTGCGGCGCTCGCCGCTCTGATT
>JAFARH010000374.1 GCA_019245555.1 Betaproteobacteria bacterium | reverse complement strand
GCTTGGGCGTCATCCAGGTCATCGGTGTCGAAATTGCTCACGCCCCAGGACAAAATTTTGCCGGCGCGGATGAGCTCGGCAAAAGCGCCGATGGTCTCGGCGAGCGGGTGCCGGCCGCGCCAGTGCAGCAGGTAGCAGTCGAGGCGATCGGTCTTCAGGCGCTTGAGCGAAGTCTCGCAGGCGGCGAGCGTGCCGGCGCGCGAGGCGTTCGAGGGCAGGACCTTGCTGACGAGGAAGATGTCGTCCCGGCGACCTGCGATCGCTTCTGCGACGACGAATTCCGCATCGTCGTACATCTCGGCCGTATCGACGTGCGTGAGGCCGAGGTCGATGCCGCGGCGCAGCGCCGCGACGGCGGCGCGGCGGTCCGATCCTAGCTGCCAGGTTCCCTGGCCGATGACGGCGACAGGGCCCCAGCCGGCGTACTTTCGCTTGTCCACGCGGCGTCACTATGCACGATTTCCTCTTCGCCGGCGCTTAGCCGGAAGGTGCGCGGCGTTAGCCCGGCATACCTACGGAAGACCTCGGTGAAATGGCCCTGCGTCTGGAAGCCGACGCTGGTCGCGACGTGCACGATCGGCAGCGCGCTGGAGCGCAGCAGCTTCTTCGCCCGCTCGATGCGCCGGCGCGTGAGGTAGCCGTGCGGCGCGTGGCCCGTCGCCTGCTTGAAGAGCCTCGCGAAATGGAACGGGCTCATGTGGGCGACCGAGGAGATCGCCTCGATCGACAGCTTCTTTTCGAGATTCTGCTCGATGAATTCGAGCACGCGCTCGAGGCGGGCGCCGGACAGGCCCGCTTCGCGTGGATCGGTTTGCATTGGCATACGCGAACGATAGGGGTGCGCCGCAGCACCGCAAAATCACGTACTTTGCCAATCGGCTGTCCGCTGGCTTCGGCGGACAGTATCGTGGAAACATTGACAGGCGTGTCGGTAAAATCGACGACATGAAGCGTGAGAAGAATCCTGACGGCAAGTCCGTCCGCGAGCTCGTGAGCGCCGAGGAGTGGCAAAAACGCGTGGACCTCGCGGCGTGCTACCGGCTGATCCACCTCTACGGCATGGACGAGATGATCGCGAACCACGTCTCGACGCGCGTGCCGGGCGAAGACCATGCGTTCCTGATCAATCCGTACGGGCTTCTCTACGAACAGATGTACGCGTCGGGGTTCATCAAGATCGATCTCGACGGCAACGTCCTCTTCAACCCCACCGACTACGGGGTCAACCAGGCCGGGTTCGTCATCCACGGCGCCATCCACCGCGCGCGCCACGACGTCGACTGCGTGATCCACACGCACACGCTCGCCGGCATGGCGGTATCGGCGATGAAGTGCGGCCTCCTGCCGCTCGCGCAGACCGCCATGCGCTTCCTCGACGTCGGCTACCACGACTACGAGGGCGTGGCGATCAACCTCGACGAGCAGGAGCGGTTGGTCCGCGACCTGGGAAACCGCGAAGTGCTCATCCTCCGGAACCACGGGCTCATCGCCACCGGCGCGAGCATCGCCGAGGCGTTCAACAACATCTTCCGCCTCGAGCGCGCCTGCCAGCTCCAGGTCATGGCGCTATCGTGCAACACCGAGCTCTCCATGCCCCCGCGGGAGGTCGTCGAGGCCAGCAATCGCCTCTACCTCCCCGGCGTGCGCCGCCGCTTCGGCCTCATGGAGTGGCCCGCCCTCCTCCGCAAGCTCGACGCCCTCGACCCCTCCTACAAGGACTAGCCTAGGAAATCGGTCGACTTCCCCGATTTCTTTTGGAGGTACAGGCCTTGCTAGGGCGAAGCCGATGCTCCGTCCGAAACAAGCCTTGGGGCTCCTGAAGAAGACCGCGAGCCAATGGTCGGACGACCGCGCGCCGAGCATGGGCGCGGCGATCTCGTACTACTCGCTTTTCTCGATGGCCCCGCTGCTCGTGATCATCATCACGGTAGCCGGTCTTTTCTTCGGCGCCGACCAGGTCCAGGGCGCGATCTTCGCGCAGGTCGCCGACCTGATGGGCGAGGACGCGGCGCGGGCCGTGGGCGAGATGCTCCAGCACGCGCAGCACCCGAAGACCGGCGGTATCGCCGCCGTCATCAGCCTCGCCGTGCTGCTCCTGGGCGCATCCACGGACCTCGCCGAGCTGCAGGGCGCGCTCGACGTGATCTGGCGCGCGCCAGAGCGGAAGACGGAGAAAGGCGCCTGGCAGTGGATCCGCCAGCGCCTGCTCACCTACGGCATGGTGCTCGCCATGGCCTTCCTGATGGTCGTGTCGCTCGCCTTGAGCGCGGTCGTGTCGGCGCTCGGCAAGTGGTGGGGCCCGATGCTCGGCGGCTGGGCGGCGATCGCGCACATCCTCGACTTCGCCGTGAGCCTCTTCCTGCTTACGGCCGTCTTCGCGGCGATCTTCAAGTTCCTCCCGCGCGCGCACGTGCGCTGGCGCGACGTATGGATCGGCGCCGGCGTGACCGCTATCCTCTTCACGATCGGCAAGATCCTGATCGGCCTGTACCTCGGCAAGAGCAGCGTCGGCTCGAGCTTCGGCATGTTCGGGTCGGTCGCGATCCTGATGGTGTGGATCTACTACTCGGCGCAGATCTTCCTCTTCGGCGCCGAGTTCACCTGGGTCTACGCGAACGAATACGGCTCGCGGAAGGAGATCCGCCAGGACAAGC
>JAFARH010000371.1 GCA_019245555.1 Betaproteobacteria bacterium | reverse complement strand
CGACATGATCAGGTTCTCGATCTCTTCCGCGCTGATCTTCTCGCCGCCGCGGTTGATGAGGTCTTTCTTCCGCCCTTCGACCATGTAATTGCCGGACGGATGGCGCCGCATCAGGTCTCCCGAGCGATAGAAACCATCCTTTGTGAACTGCCGGGCGTTGTATTCGGGCACGCCGAAGTAGCCGCGCAGGGTATAAGGCCCGCGAACCGTCAGCTCGCCGACTTCGCCGTCGGGCACTGGGCGGTCTTCATCGTCAAGGAGGAGTACCTCGTCATCTGGGCAGATCGGCCGGCCGCAGGTCTCGAGCTTAACTTCCCGAGGGTCGTCGAGGCGCACGAAGAAGAGCGTGCCTTCCGACATGCCAAAGTTCTCCTGCACGAAGCAGCCTGGGATGAGCTGGTGCGTCTTGAGGCGCACCTCGGGCTGCATGCGCTGGCCGCCGCTCTGGATGAGCTTTATCGACGACAAATCAAAGTTTGAGATCGCTGGGTCGTTGATCAGGCGGATCAGCAGCGCCGGCACGACCTTGATGTGCGTGACCTTGTGGCGCTGGACCAGCTTGAACATCTCTTCCGGCTTCGTCGTCGGCGACAGCACGGCCTTCCCACCCTGGAAGAAGTAGCCCTGGATGCCGGGGCAGGCGAGGGGTAGGTTGTGAGCGATCGGCAGCGCGAGGAGCAATACCGAATCCGCGGTCACACCGCAAACCGGCGCGGCGGTCCTGGAGTTATAGGCGTAGTCGTTGTGCGTGCGCGGGATCAGCTTCGGGATGCCGGTCGTGCCGCCCGAGAGCTGGAAGATGCACGGGTCGGTCGGCTCGACGTGGACGCCGTGAAGTCTCGTCTTCGGCAGCGTCGCCGGCCGCTCGATCATTTCCTTCAGCTGCGGTAGCGAGATGCAATAGATGAGCGTGCGGCTCTCGCCCCGCACGCGCTGGATCATCGGCTCGAACTCGAAGTCGCCCTGCCGCTCGGGATAGACGCAGGTCGTGGCGCCGGAAAGCTGCACGAACTGGCTGATCTCGGCGTAGCGGTGCGTGACGAGCGCGGCGATCGGGATTGCGCCGATCTTCTGCAGCGCGAAGTAGAGGAGCACGAACTCGGCGATGTTCGGCAGCGTGGGCACCACGCGATCGAGCGGCTTCAGGCCCAGTTCGAGGAGGTTCAGCGCGAGGTTGTCACTTATGCGATCGATAGCCGCGTAGGTGAACTCGCGCTCGCCGTCGACGAGCGCGACGCGGTCGGCATATTTCTTCCAGACGACGGCGAATTCCTCCGCCAGCGTCTTGTCCTGCCAATAGCCCTTCGCGCGATAGCGCGATGCGAAATCAGGAGGGAAGGGGACTACGCCGGGAAGTGCCATGCTTAATTCGGGGTCAGGGCCGTAATTATTGCTTCCTCGCCATCGAATAATTCCGCTCCCGGCCCCGAATTCAGGTAGAGGCCGTGAACCCGCCGTCGATGACGATCACTTCGCCGGTGACGAAGCGGTTGCCGTTGATGAGGCTCATCATGGTCTCGGCCACGTCGTCGGCGGTGACCACGCGCTTGAGCGGCGTCGCCTTGGCGCGCTTGCCCATCAGCTCTTCGTACTTGTCCTTGAGCATGCGCTTCATCCAGTCACCTTCCATCCAGCCGGGCGCGACCGCGTTGACGCGGATGTCGGGGCCGAGGTTCCAGGCTAGCGTCTTCGTGAGGTTCACCACTGCCGCCTTGCTCGCGGCATAGGGCAGGGGCTGGGGGCCGGGGCGCAGGCCGACGATGCTTGCCGTATTGACCACGCAGCCTTTCGCCTCCTTGAGGAGAGGCACCGCAGCGCGGGTGACCTGGAACAGTCCGCGTACGTTTACAGCGAAGACCTTGTCCCATTCCTCGAGCGAGAGCGTCTCCAGGTCCTTCGGCTTCCACGATGCGGTGGTGCCGGCGTTGTTGATCAGCACGTCGAGCCGCCGGAACTTGTCCTTGATTTGCTCGAGCATCGAGCGCACGCCCTTCTCATCGGACACGTCGCACTTGATGATCAGCGTCTTCGCGCCGAGCTTCGCCGCTTCGGTCGCCGTCTCCTTCGCCGCCTTGTCGCTCGAGCTGAAATTTATTGCAACGTCATAGCCGGCGCGTGCGAGCGCGAGCACGGCGCTGCGGCCGATGCCGGTCGCCGCACCGGTGACAAGAGCAGCTTTTGTGGACGCCAAAGCGGGGCCTGAAATACGATCGCTGACTTCTTCATGGTCGATTCCACGGCAGATTCTGTCAAGCAGATCGCGGTCGAGCGTGTTTCGCATGTCTATCGGCCGCCCCGCGGCCGCGAGGTGCTCGCCCTGGAAGAAGTGTCGCTCGAGATCGGCGTGCGCGAGTTCGTCGCGCTGCTCGGGCCCTCAGGCTGCGGCAAGTCGACGCTCCTATACCTGATCGGCGGGTTCCTGCCGATCGAGAAGGGTGCGATCCGGATCGAAGGCGCTCCCGTGGCCGGACCCGGCCCCGATCGCGGCATCGTGTTCCAGCATTTCGCTCTCTTCCCCTGGCGTACGGTGAAGGCGAACGTGCGCTATGGCCTCGAGAAGCTCGGCCTTGCGCGCGCGGAGCAGGAGCGGCGCGCTCAGCACTTCATCGAAATGGTGGGCCTCAAGGGCTTCGAAGAGAGCTATCCGTCGCAGCTCTCAGGCGGCATGAAGCAGCGCGCGGCGCTCGCGCGTACGCTCGCGGTCGATCCGAAGATGCTGTTGATGGACGAGCCGTTCGGCGCGCTCGATGCGCAGACGCGGAGCCTGATGCAGAGCGAGCTCTACGCGATTTGGGAGCGCACGCCGAAGACAGTCATCTTCGTCACGCACGATGTGCAGGAGGCTGTGCGGCTCGCGCAACGCGTGGTCGTCATGTCGGCGCGGCCCGGCAAGATCAAGGCGAGCGTCAAGGTGGAGCTCGATCGCAATGATCCGCACATCTACCGCTCACCCGCCTTCGCCGAGAAGGTGGACGAGATCTGGAGCCTCGTGCGCGACGAGGCGATCAAGGCTCAATGAAAACAAACACCGTCGTTCCCGCGAAGGCGGGAACCCCGTTTAGCAAATTGGGCCCCCGCCTTCGCGGGGGCGACGAATTCGCTTCGTGAAATACCTGCCGCTCCTCCTGCTGGCCATCGTGTGGGAACTGGTCGTTCAGCTCGGCCTCATCTCGCGCGATCTGCTGCCTTCGCTCTCGGATGTCGCGAAGGCTGGGTGGACCTTGCTGCGTGAAGGCGACTTCTGGACGAACGGTGCCGCCTCGCTCTATCGCGGCGGCATGGGTCTCTTGCTCGCAATCGCGGTCGGTGCGGTGCTCGGCATCGCCATGGCCTGGTGGCGCGAGGTTGATGCATCCGTCGGTCCGCTCGTCGAGGCGCTCTATCCGATGCCGAAGTCGGCGCTGATCCCGGTGACGGTGCTGTGGCTCGGTTTCGGCGACGGCTCGAAGATCCTGCTCATCTTCCTCGGCTGCATGCTGCCGGTGACCCTCGGCGTCTATAACGGGGCACGTTCCTGCGAGCAGGCGCTGGTCTGGTCGGCAAGGAGCCTCGGCGCCAGCCGGCTGCGCGTGTTGTGGGACGTGGTGCTGCCGAGCGCTCTGCCCGAGCTTGCGAACGGGATACGCACCGCGCTGGCGCTTACGTTCGTGCTGCTCGTGTCGTCCGAGCTGATCGTTGCGCGCGCCGGGCTGGGCTACCTGATTGGCTTCCTCGGTGAAGGTGGCGTCTATGACGCCATGTTTGCGGTGGTTCTGGTGGTCGCATTCCTAGGCTTCTTCGCCGATCGGCTTTATCAGCGGCTCATGCACAGGGTGCTCGCATGGCGCGACTGACGCTGCCATGGATGCCGATCCTGAGTCTCGCCATAGCGTGGGAGGTCTTCGCGCGGAGCGGGGCGGTGACGCCGTTCATGCTGCCGGCACTCAGCACGGTTGCCGAACGCATATGGGCAGATGGCATTGCCGGTGATCTTTGGCAGAACCTGGGCCTCACCTTGTACCGGTCGCTCGTCGGCTTCGCGGTCGCCGCGATCGCGGGCATCGGCCTTGGCTTCGCGGTCATCTATAGCCGCGCGGCGCGATGGCTCCTCGATCCGCTGATCTCGGTGGGTTTCCCGATGCCGAAGATCGCCTTCCTGCCGATCATCACGCTGTGGCTCGGGTTCCACGATCTCTCGAAGATCTCGATGGTCGCCGTCGAAGCGATCTTTCCGGTCATCACCACGACCATCGCTGCTACGCTGGCGGTTGAGCGCGAGCTCCTCTGGAATGCCCGCAAC
>JAFARH010000231.1 GCA_019245555.1 Betaproteobacteria bacterium | reverse complement strand
CGATCGTGCTCATGCGCACATTGCCGTGACGCGTACGCTCGACGCGTACCTGGTAGCGATCGGTTTTCTGATCGAAGTGCGGCGCCACCGCTATCGCGTTGCCGCCGATCGCCTTCTCTAGTGCCTCGGCGGAGGCCTCGGCCGTTTCGCGCCGGGTGAGATCGATCGACACGCCACGCAGCATGGCTTGCAGCGCCTCGCGGTCGATGATGCGCGAAACGCGCTCGATCACCGCCTCGGCAAGGAGATAGGACTTGGCTAGCTCCGCGAGCGCTTCGCCCATGATCGGTTCCGTGCCCGCCGATGGGTGAAGTGCTGCGTCCACCAGCGCCTGCTTGAGCATGAACTCGTTCAGTTCATGCTCGTCCTTGAGGTAGCGCTCTTCCTTGCCGAGCTTCGCCTTGTAGAGCGGCGGCTGCGCGATGTAGATGTGGCCGCGCTCGACGAGCTCTCGCATCTGCCGGTAGAAGAAGGTGAGGAGCAGCGTTCGGATGTGCGAGCCGTCGACGTCTGCATCGGTCATCACGATGATGCGGTGATAGCGCAGCTTGTCGGGGTTGTACTCCTCGGTGCCGATGCCGCATCCCAATGCCGTAATAAGCGTCGCGATCTCAGCCGAAGACAACAATTTCTCGAAGCGCGCGCGCTCGACGTTCAGGATCTTGCCCTTGAGCGGCAGGATCGCCTGGAACTTACGATCGCGGCCCTGTTTTGCCGAGCCACCAGCAGAGTCACCCTCGACGAGGTAGAGCTCGCAGAGCCGCGGGTCGCGCTCTTGGCAGTCGGCGAGCTTTCCGGGTAATCCCATCCCGTCCAGCACGCCCTTGCGCCTGGTCATCTCGCGCGCCTTGCGGGCCGCTTCGCGAGCAGCAGCTGCCTCGACAATCTTTACGGTGATGGTACGCGCATCCTGCGGATGCTCGTCCAGGAATTCCCGCAGCTTCTCGGCGACCACTTCTTCTACTGCCGGACGCACCTCCGACGAAACCAGTTTTTCCTTCGTCTGGGAGGAGAACTTAGGCTCGGGCACCTTGACCGACAGTACGCAGGCCAGGCCTTCGCGCATGTCGTCGCCGGTCGTCTCGACTTTCGCCTTCTTGGCGATCTCGTTTTCTTCGATGTACTTGTTGAGCGCGCGGGTCATAGCCGCGCGCAAGCCGGTCAAGTGGGTGCCGCCATCCTTCTGCGGAATGTTGTTGGTGAAGCAAAGAACGTTTTCCTGATAGGAGTCGTTCCACTGCATCGCCACTTCGACAGTAATGCCGTCCTTGACCGCGTCGCTGACGAAAACGTTCGGGTGCAGCACGTTCTTCGCGCGGTTCATGTACTCGACGAACCCCTTGACGCCACCGGAGAACGCGAAGTTCTCCTCTTTGCCAGCGCGCTGGTCGATGAGCACGATCTTCACGCCGTTATTCAGGAAGGAAAGCTCGCGTAGCCGGCGAGCCAGAATGTCGTAGTGATAGTCGATGACGCCGAACGTCTCGCGCGAGGCGAGGAAATGCACCTCCGTGCCGCGCCGCTCGCTCGTGCCCGTCACCTTGAGCGGGCCCGCAACCCCGTTTCGGAACTCCATCTGGTGCACCTGCCCGTCGCGCCAGATCGTGAGCCGCAGCCATTCGGAGAGGGCGTTCACCACCGAAACGCCAACGCCGTGCAGGCCGCCCGAGACCTTGTAGCTGTTCGAATCGAACTTGCCGCCCGCATGCAGCTCAGTCATGACGATCTCGGCCGCCGAGCGCTTCAGTTCGTCGTCCACCTTGATACCCGTCGGAATGCCCCGGCCGTTGTCGAGTACGGAGATCGAGTTGTCCGTATGCACCGTGACAACGATCTCGTCGCAGAAGCCCGCCAGGGCCTCATCGACCGAGTTGTCCACCACCTCGAAGACCATGTGGTGCAGGCCGGTGCCATCGGAGGTATCGCCGATGTACATGCCTGGGCGCTTGCGAACCGCCTCAAGGCCCTTCAGGACCTTGATGGCATCGGAGCCGTATTCGTTGGGGTTTGCAGCCAAATCAGATCCTCATCGGCATGACGACATACTTGAAGCCCTTCTCGCTTGCGTAGCTGATGAGTGCGCTCGACGAAGAGTCACCGAACGCACACTCGAGCTCATTACCGGTCACGTTGTTGAGTACGTCGAGCAGATAGTTCACGTTGAAGCCGATATCGAGGGCGTCGCCGGCATATTTCACCTCGACCTCCTCTTGCGCCTCTTCTTGGTCCGCATTAGAGGAGACGATCTTCAGGCTGCCGTCGGTGAGTACCCAGCGCACGCCGCGGAACTTCTCATTCGAGAGGATCGCCGCCCGCTGCAGCGCCTGACGCAGCGGCTCGCGCTGGGCCTGGAGCTTGTTCTTGTGGGAGGTCGGAATG
>JAFARH010000194.1 GCA_019245555.1 Betaproteobacteria bacterium | reverse complement strand
GCGCCGCGCCGACCCGCTTCGTACGGCGCGTCGAGCGCCTTCGCCATGACGCCCTCGTGGCCCGCGACAAGCGCGTCCTGATAGAAGCGCTCTGCCTCATCGGCGTCGGCAGTGATCACCGCTGGCGTAACCATGGACTTCGGCACCGCGGTGACAAGCGCATCCCGCCGCTCGCGCGTCGGATGATCGAACAGCGTCGATCCGTCGAGGTAAAGACAGTCGAAGAAGAACACCGACAAACGCACGTCGGCAGCGTGCGGATCCTGTTGGCTGCCGAAGCGACTCATAGTCACAGGAAAAGGCTGCGGTCGGCCGTTGGCCCGTAACGCAATTGCCTCGCCATCGAGGATCAGCGACCTGGCGCCTAGTCCGCGCGCGGCGGAGACGATCTCCGGCGCCCTGGCTGTGACGTCATTCAGGTTGCGCGTATAGAGCCGTACGTCATCGCCCGATTTGTGGACCTGCACCCTCGCGCCGTCGAGCTTCCACTCGACGAGCGCCGTGCCGAGCGCGGCCAGCGCCTCCTTGGTGTCCTCTGCCGGCTGCGCAAGCATCGGCAGCACGGGCTGCATGAGCTGCACGGAGAACTGCGCGAGAGCCGAGGCACCGCCAGAAAGCGCGGCACTGGCGACAGGTGCGATAACGCCGGCGAACGCGACAGCGCGTCGCACGTCGGCTGGCGGCAGCGACGCTGCTGCGGCGACTGCTTCAACCATTATTCCCTCGAGCGCACCCTGCCGAAGCTCGCCCACCATCAAACGCACCAGAAAGTCCTGCTCGTCTGCCATCGCTCGCTTGAAGAGCTCGCGCAGCAACGCGGAACGTCGCTCGGCAGCGCCTTTACCCTTGACGGATTTCAGCTTCTGGAACGTCGCATCCACGTCGCGCAGCCCGAGCGTCGGCGAGGCAGCGGCGCCAGTGCGGGCGGATTGCAAAGCGGCGTAACCGACTGCCAGCTTTCCCTGGCGAATATCGCCACTGAGATAGGGCAGCGCAATCTCGATTTCCTCGCGCTCTAGCGGCCGGAGGAAATCGGCGAGGCTGCGGATCTTGGCGAGGCGACTCGAGGTTGCAGCGACCTGGTTCGAGACGCGAACCAGCTCGGCCAGCGTGACCATGGCCGTAACGTCAGGCCGTAGTCGTGGCGGCCGTGGCCTCGACGGGGAGCTTCAGCATCAGCGAGAGCAGGAGGTGCAGCTTGTCGCGCATCTGCCGGCGGTCGACGATCATGTCGATCGCGCCCTTCTCGAGCAGGAACTCGGCGCGCTGGAAGCCTTCGGGGAGCTTCTGGCGCACGGTTTGCTCGATGACGCGGGGCCCGGCGAAGCCGATCAGCGCCTTAGGCTCGGCGAGCACGACGTCTCCGATCATGGCGAAGCTCGCCGAGACGCCCCCCATGGTCGGATCAGTGAGCACGGTGATGAAAGGAAGCCTGCGCTCGGCAAGGTCGGTCAGCGCTGCCGTCGTCTTCGCCATCTGCACGAGCGAAAGCGCGCCTTCCTGCATGCGGGCGCCACCAGAAGCGCAGACACAGATGAACGGCAGCTTCTGCTCAATCGCGACGCGCACGCCGCGCACGAAACGTTCGCCGACGACCGATCCCATCGAGCCGCCCATGAAGTCGAACTCGAACGCAGCACAGACAAGGCCGAGCGACTTGATCGAGCCTTGCATGACGACGAGTGCATCGCCTTCGGCGGTCGCTTCCTGCGCCTCGGCCAAGCGCTCGGTATAGCGCTTCTGGTCGCGGAACTTGAGCGGGTCGAGCGGCAGCACCTCAAAGCCGATCTCGAAGCGACCGTCCGGATCGAGCAGCGCGTCGAGGCGCGGCCGCGCGCCAAGGCGCTCATGGTGCCCGCACTTCGGGCAAACGTTGAGGTTCTTCTCGAGGTCGGTGCTATAGAGCACCGCGTCGCACGACGGGCACTTGGTCCAAAGGCCCTCCGGCACGGTCTTCCGAGCGCCGCCCGCAGTGCGCTGGATCTTCGGCGGCAATAACTTCTGGAGCCAGCTCATGCGTCCAGTGCTTCCCTAATTGGTTTCAGGAACGCCTTCACTCGCGAGACAGCTTGATCAGGCGAGCCTGCCTCGATTTCCTGGATGATGCGACTGCCGATCACCACGGCATCGGCGGTTTGTGCAATGCGGCGTGCAGACTCCGCATCGCGGATGCCGAAGCCTACTCCAACAGGAAGTTTCGTGGCGGCGCGGAGCTTCGGGATGCGCAGCGCGACGTCGGACAAGTCGAGATGCGAGGCGCCGGTCACGCCGCGGAGCGACACGTAATACAGAAATCCGCTGCCGCGACGTGCGACCTCCTGGATGCGCTTGTCGGAGGAGGTCGGCGCGAGCAGGAAGATGGGGTCGATGTCGTGCGCCTTCGCCGCATCGGCGAACTCGGCGCACTCCTCCGGCGGATAGTCGACCACGATGACGCCGTCAACGCCAGCGGTTTTCGCCGCTTGCAGGAATTTGCTGTTGCCCATCGCCTCGATTGGATTGGCGTAACCCATGAGCACGATGGGAGTCGTGCTGTCGGACTTGCGGAACTCGCTCACCATGCGCAAGACATCGCCGAGGCCCACGCCCTGTTTCAACGCGCGCTCGCCTGAGCGCTGGATCACCGGGCCGTCGGCCATCGGGTCAGAAAACGGCACGCCAAGTTCGATGATGTCGGACCCCGCCTCCACCAAACCGCGCATGAGCGGCACGGTCAGCGACGAATGCGGATCGCCTGCCGTGATGTACGGGATGAGCGCTTTGCGCTTCGCTTTCGCGAGCGCCTGGAAGCGACCCTGGATGCGTGACATCAAAGCTTCTTCCCCGCGCGCTCGGCGACGGTATGCATGTCCTTGTCGCCGCGGCCGGAGAGATTGACCAGCAGGATCGCGTCTTTCGGCATCTTCGGCGCCATCTTCATCGCCTGAGCAACGGCATGGGCCGATTCCAGCGCCGGGATGATGCCCTCGGTGCGGCATAGAGTATGGAACGCCGCCAGCGCCTCGTCGTCGGTGACGCCGACGTATTCGGCTCGGCCATGGTCCTTGAGCCATGCATGCTCGGGGCCAACGCCCGGATAGTCGAGGCCGGCGGACACGGAATGCGTCTCGGTAATCTGGCCGTTCGCGTCCTGCAATAGATAGGTTCGATTGCCATGCAGCACGCCAGGTCGGCCGGCGCAAAGCGATGCGGCGTGTTTCCCGCTCTCCAATCCTTCGCCGGCTGCTTCGACGCCTACGAGGCGCACTTTGTCGTGCTCGATGTAGGGATAGAAGATGCCCATCGCGTTCGACCCGCCACCGACACAGGCGAGGACTGCGTCGGGCTGGCGCCCGGCCATCTCCTGCATCTGCACAATGCACTCGTCGCCGATGACGCGCTGGAAGTCGCGCACCATCATTGGATATGGATGCGGGCCGGCGACGGTGCCGATGATGTAGAAGGTTGTGTCGACGTTCGTCACCCAGTCGCGCATCGCCTCGTTCAATGCATCCTTCAGCGTCTTCGAGCCCGACTCCACGGGAACGACCTTCGCGCCGAGCACGCCCATGCGATGCACATTCGCCGCCTGCCGACGCACGTCCTCGACGCCCATGTAGACGACGCATTCCATACCGTAGCGCGCGGCGACCGTCGCGGTGGCGACACCGTGCATGCCAGCACCGGTCTCAGCGATGACACGTTTTTTCTTCATGCGGCGGGCGAGCAGTGCCTGGCCGATGGTGTTGTTGATCTTGTGCGCGCCGGTGTGGTTCAGGTCCTCGCGCTTGAGCCAGATCTGCGCCCCGCCGACCTCGCGGCTGGTGCGCGCCGCATGGTAGATCGGGCTCGGTCGGCCGACGAAGTGCTTGAGCTCGTGGCGGAACTCGCGCTGGAACT
>JAFARH010000136.1 GCA_019245555.1 Betaproteobacteria bacterium | reverse complement strand
TAGAGAACCTGCGTCACCACGTCGATGCCACCGGCGAGGTGAGCACCGCCGAGCTGATGGAGTCGCGCCAGTTCCGCGCCACCGCATATCCCACCGAGCTGGGCGAGGCCGATTTCATCATCATCGCCGTGCCCACGCCGATCAACGCGGCGCGGCAGCCGGATTTCTCGCCGCTCGAGTCCGCGAGCGAGACGGTGGGCCGGTACATGAAGCCCGGTGCGATCGTGATCTATGAAAGCACCGTATATCCGGGCGCAACCGAAGAGGTGTGCGTGCCGATATTGGAGCGCGCCTCCGGCATGCGCTGGCGCCAGGATTTCCACGTCGGCTATTCGCCCGAGCGCATCAATCCGGGCGACAAGACGCACACGTTCACGCAGATCCAGAAAGTGGTCTCAGGTGACGACGCGGCGACGCTCGATAAGGTCGCTGACCTCTACGCCTCGGTGGTCAAGGCCGGGGTGTACCGCGCATCCTCGATCAGGGTGGCGGAGGCCGCGAAAGTCATCGAGAACACGCAGCGCGATATCAACATCGCGTTCGTCAACGAGCTCTCGATCATTTTCGAGCGCATGGGACTCGACACGACCGAAGTGCTGAAGGCGGCGGGCACGAAGTGGAATTTCCTGCCGTTCCGGCCGGGCCTCGTCGGCGGCCACTGCATCGGCGTCGACCCGTACTACCTCACGCACAAGGCGGAGCTCCTGGGCTACCACCCCGAGGTAATCCTCGCCGGGCGGCGCATCAACGACGGCATGGGCAGCCACATCGCGCGCAAGACCGTGCAGCAGATGATCCACGCCGGCCGCAACATCAAGGGCGCGCGCGTGAACGTGCTCGGCATGACCTTCAAGGAGGACGTGCCGGATATCCGCAACTCCAAGGTCATCGACATCATCCGCGAGCTGCACGAGTTCGGCGTCGAGGTGTTCGTGCACGACCCGGCGGCGAGCGGCGACGACGCGCTGCACGAGTACGGCGTGCGCCTCGCCGCGTGGGAGGACCTGCCGGTCGCCGACGCGCTGATCCTTGCCGTCTCGCATCGCAAATACCTCGAGATGCCGACCGAGACGCTGCTGCGCAAGGTCGTGCGCCAGGGCTGCATCATCGACGTGAAATCGGTGCTCGACACCGCCGCCTTCCGCAAAGAAGGACTGCGCGTGTGGCGTCTATAAGTGGAGCGCTCGCGCTAGCGGCCAGCCCGCAGCAACGCAAGCTGCGCGTCGGCGTCTTTGCCGACGGCCCGCTGCAGCCGCGCTGGATGGTCGAGGCGCTGATCAAGCTCGCCGCGACCGATTTCGCGGACGTGCGCCTCGCCTACGTCGGCTCGCTCATGCCGACGGCGCCGAGCGCCACCTGGCGGTTGTACAGCCGCCTCGACAAGCGCCTTTTCGGCGGCGATCCCACCGATCTCGTTTCGCTCGCCGAGCAGTTCTCCTTCGGCGCCGGACAGCCGCTGGATGTCGCCTTCGCGCTCGGCGAAGTGGACGACAGCGCGCTCGATGGCCGCGCGCGCTATGGCGTGTGGCGCTTCTGCTTCGGCGCCGACGGCGCGCAGGGCGACACCTACGCCGGTCTTCCTGAGGTGGCGTCGGCTGAGCCGCTCACCGGCTCCGGCGTCAAGGTGCGCCTCGCGGCCGATCGTCCGGCGCGCATTGCCTACCAATCCTGGTCGCGCACGTATCCGTTCTCGGTGGCGCGAAACCGGGAGCAGCTCCTGAACAAAACGGCTGAGTTCGCCGTCCGCGCCCTCGGCGAGCTGCATCGCTCGGGCGACGGCTGGCTCTCACGGTGCCGCGAGGTGCCGCGGCATGCCGAGCCCACCCGGCCGGGTCTCGGCGCGCTGTCGCGCATCATGGCGCGGCTTGCCGCGCGGAGCGTCGATCGCGCGCTCCATATAGAACAGTGGTTCCTCGCCTATAGGTTAGACGCCACACTGGGCGGCTCGCGGGTCGTGGCCGATCTCGAGGGCTACACCAAGCTGCTGCCGCCCAAGGACCGCGACTGGGCCGATCCCTTCGTGGTGGAGAAGGGCGGGCGCTACTACGTCTTCTTCGAAGAGCTCCTGTACGCGAAGCGCAAGGCGCACATCTCCATGATGGAGATCGACGCCAATGGCGTCGCCTCGCCGCCGCAGAAGGTGCTCGAGGCCGACCATCACCTTTCGTATCCCTTCGTCTTCGAGCACGACGGCACGCTCTACATGCTGCCGGAGAGCGCGCGCAGCCAGTCGGTCGAGCTCTATCGCTGCATCGACTTCCCGCTCGTCTGGAAGCGCGAGCGCGTGCTGATCGATGGACTGCGCCTCGTCGACGCGACGCTCTACAAGGCCTCCGACCGCTGGTGGATGTTCGCCAACTCGGCGGCGGGCGAGAGCCGGATGTTCGACGACGAGCTGCACCTCTTCCATGCCGAGAAGCTCGCCGGCGAGTGGCACCCGCACGCCAAGAACCCGGTGAAGTCGGATGCACGCTCGTCGCGTCCCGCCGGTGCGCTGTTCATGCGCGATGGCGCGCTCTACCGGCCGGCCCAGGTGTGCGTGCCGCGCTATGGCGCAGGACTCGCGATCCAGCGCGTGCTCAAGCTCACGCCTCAAGCCTACGCCGAGCGGCAGGTGGAGCGCCTGCTCGCCGATCAGTCGGCCGGCCTCTTCGGACTGCACACCATGAACCGGGCGGGCGATCTCACCGTGGTGGACGCCTTCGCACGCCGCCGGAGATTCTAAAAATATGCGCACCCAACTTTATTCCACCATTGCCATGCTCGGCGCGGCGCCGGAAACGCGCGGCGGAGTTGCCGCCATCGTCGAGAGCTACCGTGCGAACGGCCTCTTCACGCGCTGGCCGATCCAGTACGTCGCCACTCACTGCGACGGCACGGCGATGCAGAACACGATCCTCGCGGCGAAAGCAGTCCGCGACTTCGGCCTGCTGCTCGGCGAGAAGAAACGCGTCGTGGTCCATGTGCATGCCTCGTCGGGCGCCGGCTTCTGGCGCGAAGCAGCCTTCATGGGCGCGGCGCTGGTGGCCGGCTCGCCGGTGATCCTGCACCTGCATGGCAACGGCTTCGATCGCTCGATCCGCTGGTTCCTCGAGCGTGCCGCCGCCGTCTGCGTGCCTTGCGACGCTTCGCGCACCTGGGTGAAGAGCGTGACGCGCCGCGCCGATGTGATGATCGCGCCGCCGCCGGTCGCGGTGAGCGTCGCGGAGGTCGAGCGGCCCAATCTGGTTCTGTTCCTCGGCCATCTGGAGGCGCAGAAAGGCGTCTACGACCTGCTCGAGGCCGTGGCAAATGTCCGCGCTGCGGTTCCCGACCTGCGCCTCGTATGCGCGGGCGACGGCGATCGCATCGGCGTCGCGCACTACGCGGCGCGGCTAGGGATTGCCGACGCCGTGAAGTTCACCGGCTGGGTTGGTCCCTCCGGCAAGCGGGCGCTGCTCGAGCATGCCGCGGTGTTCGCGCTGCCGGCGTACGACGCGGCGCTTCCGGTGAGCCTGATCGAAGCCATGAGCGCCGGCGTGCCGGTGGTGGCTTCGCCGGTCGGTGGAATTGCAGAAGTTGTGGCCGATGGTGCGAGCGGTTTCCTCGTCGCGCCAGGGGACAAAGGGGCGCTCGAGCGCGCGCTGCGGCGCCTCTTGATCGAGCGGGCGCTCGCCAAGCGCATGGGCGCAGCAGCACGCGAGACGGCGCGGGCGCGCTATGCACCGGAGCGAGCGCTGCCGGTGCTCGAGAATCTCTACGAATCGCTCGGCGTAGGTGCGCTTCCCGACCGCGCGCCGCGCGTGCAACCGGTTCCGCTGCGCAAAGCCGCGTGACACGACACGTCGTCCTCCTGCTCGGTCCGAGCCGCGAGGCGATCAGCGGCGTGACCACGCATCTGAACAGCCTGTTCGGCTCGCGCCTCGCGACGCGCTTCGACCTCCTGCACTTCCAGGTCGGCAGCGAAGGCCGGCGGGAGGGCCTGGCCGGTCGCCTTGCGCGCTTCGTGCTGAGCCCGCTGCAGCTTGCCGCGGCGATCGTGCGCCACGGCGTCGGCCTCGTGCACATCAACACCTCGCTCAACGCCAAGTCGTACTGGCGCGATATCGCCTACGTCGTCGCAGCGAAGATCTGCGGCGCGCGCGTGCTGTACCAGGTGCATGGCGGCGCCTGGGATGAATTCGAAGCGAAGGGCGGCTTCTTTGCGCCGCTCATGCGCCGCATGCTGCGCTGGCCGGATGTGATCGTCGTGCTCTCGAGGGAGCAGCTCGCCGCCTTCGGTCGTGCCGCGCCGGAGCAGGCGATCGAGATCGTGCCGAACGGCATCGATTGCATGCCTTATGTGCGCTACAACCGCCCCGCAGTCGAAGCCGATGCACCGCTGCGCCTCATCTACATCGGGCGCCTCGTCGGCGGCAAAGGCCTTCTCGAGACCATCGAGGGCCTGCGCATCGCGCGCAGCCAGGGCGTCAACGCGCGGTTCGTCATCGCGGGCAACGGCCCTGAAGAACCGCGGCTGCGGCAGTACACGCGCGAGGCGGGCCTGACGCGCGAAGTTTCGTTCGTGGGCGCTGCTTACGGCGACCACAAGGCGCAGCTCCTGGCCCAGGCCGACGTGCTTGCGCTCCCGAGCTACACCGAAGGCCTGCCGTATTCGCTGCTAGAGGCGATGGCGGCTGGCGTCGTGCCGGTCGTGACTCCGGTCGGTGCGATTCCGGATGTCGTCACCGACGGCGAGCACGGCTTGCTCGTCGCGCCGCGCGATGCGGGAGCAATCGCTCAGGCAATAGCGAAGCTCGCTTCGGATCGCGCGCTGTTGGTACGCATGAGCGCCGCTTGCCGTAGCCACGTCGCCACCGCGTATTCGATCGAGCGTGTGGCGCGCGACTTCTCGCAGATCTATTGGGGCCTTTGCGCAGCGCGGGCCCCGAAGGCGGCGACCTGACATGTGCGGCATCGCCGGCTGGGTAGCCCCTGCATCGAGCGCTCCAGAGGAGCGCGTGCTGCACGGCATGCTGCAGGCGCTCTATCACCGCGGACCCGACGGCGCGGGCAGCCGCTTCTACAGCGCCGACAGCGGCGCCTGGCGCATCGCGCTCGGCCACCGGCGCCTCGCCATCATCGACCCGAACGGCTCGCGCCAGCCGATGTGCGACGACGCCGCGGGCCTCGCGCTCAGCTTCAACGGCGAGATCTACAACTTCCGCGAGCTGCGCGCGGAGCTCGAGACGCACGGCC
>JAFARH010000126.1 GCA_019245555.1 Betaproteobacteria bacterium | reverse complement strand
CTCTGCGAATAGCACCGCGCCCGATCTCTGCTACGTGCGCGGCAGGCACGTGAAGTACGGGCTGGGCTTCAGTCTCGAGCAAAGCGTGAGCAACGACGCCGGCATCAACCTGCGGGTGATGAAGTCCGACGGGCAATCGGAGGTCGACGCCTTCGAGTCATCGGATGCCTCCGCGGCGCTCGCGCTCGTCTGGAAAGGGACGCGCTGGCGCCGGCCGCAGGACACGATCGGCCTCGGCATCGCGCAGAACTGGATCTCGTCCGCGCATGCCAAGTATCTCGCCATGGGAGGCGTCGACGCTTTCGTCGGCGATGGCGCGCTCCGCAAAGCGCCGGAGCGGGCGTTCGAGGGGTACTACAACATCGGCGTCACGAAGTTCGCCTGGCTGACGCTCGACTACCAGCGGGTGGCGAATCCGGCCTACAACTCCGATCGCGGACCCGTGAACATCTACGGATTCCGCCTACACGCCGAGTTCTAGCCCCGGACCAGGCTGACGACTGGCGCCAGGGCCGCGGTCTCGGTGGTCTCGAGGTACGCGAGCACCGGCTCGAGCGTGTCGAACGGATAGAACGCCGTGCCGAGCTCGCCGAGCTCCTTGGCGAGCGATGCTTTTGCAAAGACCACGTCGGCGACCAACGCCGCATCGAGGTCCGAGTGGCCGTCACCGGCGAAGATGATCTTGTTCAACCGATAAGGCTCGAGGTGCCGCGCCTTGGCATTCGCCGAGCGCACGAAGAGCGGATCGTAGTGCGGGAAATGCGGCAGCAGCCGGTCTTTGCCCTCGAAGGTGACCTCGTTGGCGAAGATCGGGATATCGCCGTCGACGCCGTTCGACTTGAGCACATGGCTGATCAGCGGCTGGAAGCTGTCGCTCACGATGCTGACCAGCACGCGGTGCGAGCGGGCCCACTGCACGATGTCGACGAACACCGGGTCGATGCGCACCTTGCCGAGGAAGTCGAAGAGCTCGCCGCGGCTGACGCGCATGTTCTCGATCTGCAGGCGCAGGCACTCGCGCGCCGGCAGCTGGCCTTCGGCCCAGGCGTGCTCCCAGTCGCGCCACTCTTCGTTGGGCGAATAGCGCTCGATCAGCTCATCGAGCAGGTCGCCGTGCGTGAGCGTGTTGTCGAAGTCGAAGAAAAGCGCCGGCTTATGCGGCAACTTGCGCATGCGATCTTTCTCCCTTATTTCCCCCAATGTCGGCTGCGCCGGACGCAATCAGCGAGCCGCAGAATTGCTGCAGACGTTCCGCGACTCGCGAACGCTCGCGGTCGGCGGAAACGAGGTGATACGAATCCTTGAGGAGAAGCAGCTCGCGCCGCTCCGATGCGACGCGCTCGAGGATGAACTGTGCATTGCGCGGACTCGTCATGTCATCGTTCTCGGCCTGCACGACCAGGACCGGAGCAGTGACACGCGGCAGCGTCTCCTTGCACCGCTTGATGATGCGGCCCATCTCGCAGAACAGACGAACCGGAAAATGGGCATAGCCCGACTTGGCGGCCTCGCTCGAGTCGTGCAGGTCGACCTTGGCGTAGTGCTGGGCGATCTTCGCGCGGAGATCCTCGTCCTTCAGGCCGTAGGGATGGCTCTCGCGGAAGAAGGTGAAGTACTTGAGCGGCGTGTAGTCGACGAGCGGCAGCAGCCGGTGATACCACGGCACGCTCCAGCCGTCGTAGAAGAGCGTCGGCGCAAGGCACGCGACGCCCGCGATCTGGCCGGGAAATTCGGCGGCGAGCATGAGCGAGAGGTTCGCGCCGAGCGACAAGCCGCCGACCACGAGCGGCACGCCTTCTTTCTTCGCCTCCCGGTTCGCCTCGAGGAACGCTTGCCTCGCGGAGTCGTAGAGCTGGTGCCACTTCGTGCGCGCGAGCACGCTCATCGGCTGGCCGTGATTCACGAGGCGCGGGCAACTCACGTGAAAGCGCGCGCGACTTCTGAGGTAATGCGCGAGGTAGCCGAGCTCGGTGGGCGTGCCGGTAAGCCCGTGCAGCAGCATCACGCGGCAGCGGCCTTCGCCGCGCAGATAGATGCCGCGGTCGATAGACTCAACTTTCTTCTGCCGCTTGAGCCGGGCCCACTCGATGGTCATCGTTTAATTGTCTGAAAGGTAGCTACGGGGCGTCTCTGCGGACGCTTTCTTCGGAAGCTGCGTGATACCCTGCGCCATCTTAACATTTCGCATATCGAACGTGCTAACTAAGTTGAAAGCTACTGCGGGCACCGACGAGCAAGAACTGCTCGCAAAAGAAGCCCGACACTGTTCCTACGGGGACACTGTGCACTACGCCGAGCACCCGAAGATCTTCGAGCGGTGCGAAGGTAGTTATTTGTACGATTTACAAGGCCGCGAGTACCTCGACCTGCAGATGTGGTACTCGGCCGTCAACCTCGGTTACGCCAACAAGGCCGTCAACAACGCGCTGAAGGCGCAGATCGACAAGCTGCCGCAGCTCGCTTGCCAATATTTACACCGCGAGAAGATCGAGCTCGCCGAGATGGTGTGCGAGAGCGTCGAGCGCGGCTTCGGCTTGAAGGGCCGCGTGCAGTTCAACGTCGGCGGCTCGCAGGCGATCGAAGATGCGCTGAAGCTCGTGCGGAAGAGCACCGGCCGGCAACGCATGCTCGCCTTCCAGGGTGGCTACCACGGCCGCACGCTCGGCGCCTCGGCGATCACCTCGTCGTATCGCTACCGCGAAGCCTTCGGCGAATTCGCCGATCGCGCGGAGTTCATCCCCTACCCCTATCCGTTCCGCGCCAAGCATCGCGGCGACGCTCAGAAGATCGAAGACGAGCTCGTCGCCGACTTCGAAGCACGCTTCGAGCACGAGTACACCGGCACCTGGAATCCGAAGACCGGGCGCTCCGAGTTCGGCGCGCTCTTCATCGAGGCGGTCCAGGGCACGGGCGGCTATGTCATTCCGCCGAAGAACTACTTCAAGCGGATGGCCGCGATTTGCAAGAAGCACGGCATCCTCGTCGTCGACGACGAGATCCAGATGGGCTTTCGGCGCACCGGCAAAATGTGGGCGCTCGAGCACTTCGATGTGCAGCCCGACATCATCGTCTTCGGCAAGGCGCTCACGAACGGCCTGAACGCGTTCTCCGGCATCTGGGCGCGCGAAGAGCTGATCAATCCGAAAGTGTTCGGTCCCGGCTCGACGCACTCGACTTTCTCGTCCAACTCGCTCGGCACCGCCACCGGCCTCGCCGTGATGCGCATACTCGAGCGTCCGGACTACGAAGCGAACACGATGAAGAAGGGCGCCTACTTCCTCGCGAAGCTGCGCGAGCTGCAGAAAAAGCATCGCGAGATCGGCGAAGTCGACGGCCTCGGACTCGCGCTGCGCATGGAGATGTGCGAAGCCGACGGCTTCACGGCCAGCCGGCGCCTCGCCGATCGCATGTTCCAGATCGGCCTCGACGAAGAGCTCTCGGTGAACGGCCGCAAGCTCGGCCTGATCCTCGACATCGGCGGCTACTACAAGAACGTCATCACGCTCGCGCCGTCGCTCGAGATCACGACCGCGGAAATCGACCTCGGCATCGCGCTCCTCGACCAGGTCGTGACGCGCGCGAAGCAGCAGCTCCGCTAGCCATCTCGGCCGCGCTCGCCTTCCGGCTCGGCCTCGCGATCGCGCTCGACACGATCGTCCAGCTTCTCTGGAAGCTGGCGGCGACCGAATTCGATCCGCTGGTGATTGGCCTCGTCGTCGTGATCTTCGTGGCGCAGCTCATCAACTGGCTGCGCGTGCTGGAGATCTCGGACC
>JAFARH010000420.1 GCA_019245555.1 Betaproteobacteria bacterium | reverse complement strand
TGATCGTGGCGCTGATGCGCTATCCCGCCGGCCAGCCCTCGGATGCGCACTCGCATCCCAACGAGCAGTGGATCTATGTGCTCGAAGGCGAGCTGGAAATGGAGTTCGACGGCAAGTGGTACCGGGGCGGCCCAGGCGAGTGCTTCTACGTGCCGGCTAACAAGGTGCACAAGGCGCGCAATGAAGGCTCGAGGGACTGCGTTTTCTTCACATGCAAGGACGCCTCGCACGGATTGCACGGGAAAAAGGCGTGACGCGCCTCGCAGGCGTCGCGAGAGCCGGACCCGCGCAGCGCTGCGCGAGCTCGGAAAGGAATGAGCCGGGACCGCTAGCCGATGAGCAGGCCGATGTACTGGATGATGAACCAGCCGGACATCAGGCCCATGGTGATCATGAGCAGGCGCCGATCCTTGATGAGCGGCTGGCATTCCGGGGGAATGTTCGAAGCTGCCAGCTCGCGCGATGTCCTATGCAGGTGCAGGAACGCGATCAGCGCGCCGATCGTGGTAACCAGCAAGCCAACCGTTTCCAAAATCCATGTTGTCATTTTTGTCTTGCCTCCCAGCAAAACGCGGCTAGTCTATCTGTATTCGGGCGGAGCGTAAAAACTCTCCCCACGCCGCCGTCTCCTTTCGTACCAGATCTGTGAATTCTTGTGGTGATTTGGAGACCTCGACGCTCATCATCTGCTTCGCGAGCCCGTCCTTGGTCTCTTGTCGGGAAAGCGCTACAAAGACAGCCCGGTGCAAGGCGTCGACCACCGACTTGGGCGTTGCCGCGGGGGCGAACATGCCCTGCCAGGCGTTGGTGCCGATGCCCGGGAAGCCCTGCTCGGTGAGGGTCGGCGCGTTCGGCAGCTCGGGGATGCGCTGAGTCGGGACCGCGGCCAGGGCCTTGAGCCGCCCGCTTCTGATATGGGGTAGGAGCGACGCCATGTTGAAGAAGGCGACCTGCACTTCGCCGGCGATCATCGCCGGAATCGCCTGCCCGGCTCCGCCTTTGTAGGGCACGTGGGTCATCTCGGTGCCCGACGCGTGCATGAAGCGCTCCATATCGAGGTGCGGGTAGCTGCCGATTCCCACCGACGCGTAGTTGAGCTTGCCCGGCTCTTTCTTCGCCAGCGCGATCAGCTCCGCGATGTTGTTCGCCGGCAGGCTCGCCGGCGCGACCACGATGTGCGGGATCTCGACGAGCTTGGAAATGCCGCCGAGGTCGCGCGAGGGCTTGATGGTGAGCGTCGAGGCGTAGATGTTCTCGTTGATCGCGTTGGTCGACACGTTGCCGACGAGGAGCGTGTAGCCGTCCGGTGCCGCCTTCGCCACCGCCTCGAGCGCGAGGTTGCCATTCGCGCCGGGCTTGTTCTCGACGATGAAGCTTTCTTTCAGATCGGTAGTGAGGTGCTGCGCGACGATGCGCGCGATGATGTCGGTGGCGCCGCCCGGGCCGTACGGCACCAGCATCTTTACCGGACGATTCGGATAATTTTCCTGCGCCATCGCCGGCACCGCGAGCATGCAAAACAAGAGTGCGCTTAGACGCATCTGGTTCCTCCTCGCGTGCGATCATAACTGAATGCAAACGATCGACATCCACTCGCATTGGTATCCGCAGGAATGGATTCGCCTGTTCGAAAAGGACGGCGCCAAGGAATCGGCTTCCATCGAGCGCAAGGACGGCAAGTATTTTCTCAAGGCGAAGCAGATCACCAACGTTTTCGACGAGCGCTTCGTCGTGGTGGATGAGCGCGTGAAGGCGATGGACGAGCGACGCATCGACGTGCATGCACTCTCGCTCACGACCCCGATGGTCTACTGGGCTTCGCCGCAGCTCGGCCTCTCGCTCAGCCAGGCGTTCAACGATGCCGCCTCCTCAGCGCACAAGAAACACCCGAAGCGCTTCGTGGGCCTTGCGATGGTGCCGATGCACGCGCCGGAGCTGGCGCTGAAGGAACTCGAGCGCGCGGCGAAGCTGCCCGGGATGAAGGGCCTGTACTTGGCGACAAACGTGAACGGCGAGGAGCTCGACGACACGAAATTCTGGGACGTCTACGCGAAGTGCGAGGAGCTCGGCTGGACGATTTTTCTCCATCCGGTCGACACGATCGGCCAGGACCGCACGAAGAAGTACTACCTCAAGAATCTCTGCGGCAATCCCTATGACACCGGCGTGGCAGTCGCCCACCTCATCTTCGGCGGCGTAATGGATCGCTTCCCGAAGCTCGGCTTCAACCTGCCGCACGCCGGCGGCACGTTCCCCTGGCTCGTGGGTCGCTGGGAACATGGCCGCACGGTGCGTCCCGAGCTCAAGCACATGAAGAATCCGGTGGGGTCGTACCTCAAGCGCTTCACCTACGACACCATCGGCCACGACGACCGCATCAATGCGGCGCTGGTGAAGCTCGTCGGCGCCGACTGCGTCACACTCGGCAGCGACTACTGCTTCGACATGGGCCTCGACGATCCGCTCGCGACGCTGAACCGCATCGCCGGCCTATCGGAGAAGGACAAGCAGGCGATCGCCGGCGGCAACGCCCAGAAGCTGCTTAACCTCTAGAGCTTCTGAGGCTTCGAGCTCCAGCTGACCGGCAGCATCACGCAATCCTTGCCGCCGAGGCCTTGCTTCGACGCATGCTCGAAGCACTCGAGCGCACGCTCGGTGATCGGCGCTTGCCGGCCAAGGGCGTGGATCTCGGCCACCATCTGCGAGAGGTCCTTCCGCATGGTGTCGACATTCGACGTGACGGCCGGCTCTTTCCCACCCAGTGCCGCGGCGATGATCGGTGCGCGGTTCTTCATCATGCTGGCCGCGCCCGACGTATCGGCGAGGATGTCCATGAGCCGCGCCGGCTCGATCTTGAGGTCGCGCACGAGCGAGAGCGCCTCGCCGAGCGACTGCCAGTAGACGAGAAGCGGCAGGTTGATCGCGAGCTTCATGCGCGCGCCCGCGCCGACGGGACCCACGTGCTCCACCCGGCGGCACATCTGGTCGAGCACCGGTTTTGCGCGCTCCACATCGGCCGGCTCGCCGCCGACGAAGCCGAAGAGCTTGCCTTCCTTGGCGGGCCCGACCGTGCCGCCTACGGGACATTCGATGAAGGCGCCGCCCGCGGCACGCACCTTGTCCGCGAGTGCCTTTGGCACTTCCGGCCGCACCGTGCTCATCTCGATGAAAAGCTTGCCTTTCATCGCCGGCTTCATCTGATCGAAGACCGCATTCACCGCTGTCGCGTCCGCAAGGATGCTGATCACGATGTCCGATCCGGCGGCGAGATCCGCTGGCGTCTGCGCCACTTTCAGGCCAGTCGCTTTCGCCTTGTCGGCGTTGCGGTTCCAGACCATCATCTCGTGCCCGACGCTCGAGAGCCGCGCCGCGATCGCCGCGCCCATTTTTCCGATGCCTGCGATGCCGATTTTCATGTCGCTTGTCTCCATACCAACGGACACCGTGCCGCTGGAGGGCGCATGGTACGAGCCCGAGGGTAGTAAGCGCACCGGGGCCGCCCTTCTGTTTCACGGCAACACGATGAATTTCTACAGCGGCGCGCCGCGATTCCTGCCGCCGGCGCTCACTGAATTGGGATTGGCTTGCCTTGCTTTCAACCGCCGCGGCCACGACATCCTCGCCATTCGCGACTCCCGTGCCGCCGAAGGCGCCGCGTTCCAGACCATCGCCGAAGCCGTTGCCGACAACCGCTACGCCGCCCAATGGCTGGCGCAACGAGGCTTCCCGCGTCCGGTGGTCATCGGGCATAGCAATGGCGGCATGCTCGCGGTGCGTCACGTGGCCGACCATCAGGAGACGCCCGCTCTGGTCCTCCTTTCGGCGCACTGCGGCGGAAAGAACATGGTGCCGATCGCGAGCGAATCCGGGCTGCTCGCCGGCGAGCGGCTACTCGAGTTGACCGCCCAGGCGGAGCGAATGGTGGCGGAGGGGAAGGGGCGCGAGCTCATGCTTCTGCCCGGCTGGTGGTACGTAACTAGCGCGGCGAGCTTTCTCGACCTGGCCAACTGTCCGGATATCCTCGAGCTCGCACCGAAGATCCGCTGCCCGGTTCTCTACCTGCGCGGCGGCCAGGAACCCAGGGATCTCTATCCGGCGGAGGAGTTCGCGCGGCGCTGCGGCGGCAAGTGCGATGTGGAAATCGTGCCGCAGTGCGATCATTTCTACCGGGGGCGGGAAGGGGCCGTCTCCGCAATCGTGAGTCAGTGGCTCAAAGGGAGACAACTATGAACAAGCGCTTTCTCGTGGCATGGCTGGTGCTCTTCATCGCGTGGTTCCTCGGCAGTTTTGTCGTGCATGGCGTACTGCTCCACGACGATTACTCGGCACTACCGAATCTCTTCCGCAAGGAAGCGGATGCGCAGCAGTTCTTCCCGCTCATGATCCTCGCGCATATCTTCCTGTCGGGTGCATTCGTGTGGATCTACGCGCGCGGCGTCGAGGCGAGGCCGTGGCTTGGGCAGGGATTGCGCTTTGGCGTGGCGGTCCTCTTCCTGACCACCGTGCCGCTCTATCTCATCTACTTCGTGGTTCAGCCGATCCCCGGCGGGACAGTGGCGAAGCAAATCGTGTTCGACGGCATCCTCGTGCTGGTCCTGGGCGCGATTGCCGCGTTCATGTACCGCAAGCCCGCGTAGTGAAAGAACTGTACTTCGCCACGCGGGCGAAGTGGCGTGCGTGGCTTGAGCGAAACCACGCGAGCCATGCGGGACTGTGGGTGGTGTATTACAAGCCGGCGAAGGGGATGACTTACGACGAGACAGTCGAAGAGGCGCTCTGCTTCGGCTGGATCGATACCACTATCCGTCGGCTCGACGATAGGCGCTATGCGCGCAAGCTCTGCCCGCGCGTCAGCACGGGCCACTGGTCGGCGATCAATCTCGAGCGCGTCCGGCGCTTGAAGCGCGAAGGGCTCATGACCGCCGCCGGCCTCGCCAAGATGGAGAAGGGCGTGAAGGCGTATGTGCCGCTCATGCAACGGCGCATCCCCATTCCGCCTGACTTCCGGCTTGCGCTCGCCGGAAACGCGAAGGCTCGCGAGAACTTCGTGCGCCTTGCGCCTTCGTACCGCCGCCATTACGTAGCGTGGATAGCGACAGCCAAGAAGGATGAGACGCGAACACGCCGCCTGGAAGAGGCGCTGGCGCGGCTCGCGAAGAACAAGAAGCTACGAATGAAGTGATTCGCTCATTGGGTTGACATGCCCCGCCCTGCGGGCTGAAATCGGGCGCGGAGGAGGTTCGTTTTGCGTATCGAGTGGGACGTCCCGATCAAGATGGACGACGGCCTCGTTTTGCGGGCCGATGTCTTTCGTCCGGACGACGGCAAGCACCCGGTCATCCTCACCTACGGCCCTTACGCCAAAGGCCTCGCGTTCCAGGACGGCTATCCGAGCGCGTGGCAGCGGATGATCGCCGAGCATCCCGATGTTGCCGCCGGCTCGAGCAACCTCTACCAGAGCTGGGAAGTCGTCGATCCGGAGAAATGGGTGCCGGAAGGCTACGCATGCGTGCGCGTCGATTCGCGCGGCGCGGGCCGCTCGCCAGGATTCATCGATCACTTCTCACCGCGCGAGACGAAGGATTTCTACGACTGCATCGAGTGGTCGGGCACTCAAGCCTGGTCGACCGGAAAAGTCGGCCTCAATGGCATCTCGTACTACGGCATCAACCAGTGGCATGTCGCGTCGCTCCAACCGCCGCACCTTACCGCGATGTGCATTTGGGAAGGCGCAGCCGACTGGTATCGCGACATGACGCACCACGGCGGCATCCTGTGCACGTTCTGGGCGAACTGGTACGACATGCAGGTGAAGACGGTGCAGTACGGTTTGGGTGAGCGCGGGCCGCGCAGCCGCGCCACCGGGAAGCTGGTTTGCGGCGATGAAACCCTGTCGGACCGCGAGCTGCAGAAGAATCGCTGCGACTTCGGCGACGACATCCTCGCGCATCCGCTGGACGACGATTACCACAAGGCTCGCTCGCCCAAATGGGATCGCATTACCGTCCCATTCCTGTCGGCGGCAAATTGGGGCGGCCAGGGATTGCATCCGCGCGGCAACTTCGAAGGCTTCGTCCGCGCTGCATCGAAAGAGAAGTGGCTCGAGGCGCACGGCATCGAGCACTGGACGCACTTCTATACCGACTATGGGCGCGAGCTGCAGCTCCGCTTTTTCGATCACTACCTGAAAGGCGAGGGCGACTGGCCAAAGCAGCCGCGCGTGCAGCTGCAGGTTCGTCACGTCGACAAGTTCGTCGAGCGCCACGAGAAAGAGTGGCCGATCGCGCGCACCCAGTGGACCAAGACCTATCCGCATCCGGGTGCGCTCCTGCGGCCGGACCCGGGACAGGGCACGGTTGAGTTCGATGCCATGGGCGACGGCGTCACGTTCATCTCCGAGCCGGTGCAGAAGCAGACGGAGATCACTGGCCCCATTGCTGCTCGCCTGACGGTCTCCTCCAGCACGGCAGACGCCGATCTATTCCTCGTCTTCCGCGTGTTCACGCCGGACCTGCGCGAAGTCACCTTCATGGGCGCGATCGATCCTCACACACCGATTGCGCAGGGGTGGCTGCGCGCATCGCATCGCAAGCTCGATCCGGAGCTTTCCCAGCCCTGGCGTCCCTACCATACGCACGATGAGAAGCAGCCACTCAAGCCCGGGCAGCCGGTGACGCTCGACATCGAGCTCTGGCCGACCTCGATCGTGGTGCCGGCGGGCTATCGTCTGGCGCTCAGTGTGCGAGGACGCGATTACGAGTGGCAGAAATCGACTGGCGCCAAGCTCTCCAACTTCAAGAACGAGCTCCGTGGTTGCGGTCCGTTCCTGCACGATGATCCGCGCGATCGGCCGGCCGCTCTCTTTGGCGGCCGTACGACCCTGCACCTTGCCGACTCCTACCTCCTACTACCGGTGATCCCATGAAACTTTACGGATTCTGGCGTTCGCTCGCGACCTACCGCGTGCGCGTTGCAATGGGGCTGAAGAACCTCAAGGCCGAGGATATTTCCATCGACCTCCTGAAGGGCAAGCAGAACACCGACGACTACCTCGCGGTGAACCCGCAAGGCGTGGTGCCGGCGCTGATCCTCGACGAAGGGGGGCCGCCGCTCTTCCAGTCGCTCGCAATCATCGAGTACCTGGACGAATCGCATCCGCAGCCCGCGCTGCTACCGAAGGATCCGCGCGGTCGCGCTCGCGTGCGCGGCTTGTCGCTCATCGCCGCGGCGGATGGACATCCGCTGATCACGCCGCGGATCCGGACCTACCTCGAGAAGGAGATGCGCCAGGACGAGGCCGCGCGCAACCGCTGGCTCGCGCATTGGACGATGCGGGCGCTGGAGGCAATCGAGGGCCATCTCGGGCGCGAAAAGGAAACCGGCCGCTTCTGCCATGGCAACGAGCTGACCATGGCCGACATCTGTGTCGCATCGCAGGTGATCGGCGCGCTCGCCTACTTCAACTGCGACACGTCGGGCGTGCCGACAGTGATGCGCATCTACAACCAGTGCATGGAAAACGAGGCGTTCAGTCGCGCACACCCATTGAAGCAGCAGGGCGCCGGAGGCCACCACTAATGAATGTACCGATCGTCGACCGTTCCACCCTGGTGCAGGGTCTTTACAAGCAGCTCGAGCTGAAGACAGCCGAGACCGCGATCATTACTATCGACATGCACCGCGGCCATCTAGATATGGATGTCGCGACCATGCCTGCGAAACCCGAGGATGCGGTGCGCGTCATCAAGAATGCCAAGGCCGCGCTGGATCATGCCCGCCGCCTTAAGGTTCCCGTAATTCACGTCGTGCTCGTATATCGGCGCATCCC
>JAFARH010000281.1 GCA_019245555.1 Betaproteobacteria bacterium | reverse complement strand
GCGCGGTCCTTCAGGTCCTTGGGATACGCGTTCGAGCCGGTCTTTTCCGCGAGGTATTTCAGGATTGCCGAGCTCTCCGTGAGGATCAGCTGGTCATCCTGCAGCGCCGGCACGAGGCCGCTCGGATTGATCTTCTTGAACGCTTCGCCCTGGTGCTCGCCGGTGAAGAGATCGACAACCTTGATCTCCAGCGGAATCTTCTGCTCCGCGGCAAAGAGCATGACCATGCGCGAAGTCGTGGAAGCGGGATGGCAGTAGAGCTGCATGGATGGTCCTCCTCAAGAGAATCGGTAGGCGGGGGGTCATTCGACCGAGATATTCCCATCGTGGGCGACCTTCTGCCACTTCTGGTAATCGGTGCGCACGAAGGCAGCGAAATCCGGCGGCGATATGTCCATCACTTCGACGCCCATCGTGCGGTAGCGCTCGCGCACGTCTTCGCGTCCCATCGCCGCATGCAGTGCCTTCGACAAGCGCTCGACCACCGCGGAGGGCGTGCCGGCGGGCGCGAAGATGCCGGTGAACGTGGTGGCTTCGTAGCCCTTCACGCCGAGCTCGTCCAGCGTCGGTACTTCGGGCAGGAGCGGCGAGCGCTTGAGCGACGAGATCGCAATGGCGCGGATGCGTCCTTCGCGGATGTGGCCGATGGAGGCGGTGAGCTGGTCCATCATCGACTCGACCTGGCTGCCGATGAGATCGGTGAGCGCCGGGCCGCTGCCTTTGTAGGGCACGTGCAGCAGCTTGAGATTTGCTTGCCGCATCAGGAGCTCGATCGCCAGATGATTCGACGATCCGTTGCCGGCCGACGCGATGCTCAGCTGTCCGCCTTTGGCTTTCGCCAGCGCAACATAGTCCGCATACGTGACCACCGGCGTCTTGGGCGCAACCGTGAGCACGATCGGCACCGATTGGATCGGGCCGATCGCCACAAAATCCTTCAGCGGGTCGAAGGTCAGCGTCTTCCAGACCGCCGGCCCGGCGGTAACGGTGCCACTCGAGCCGAGCAGCAGCGTGTAGCCATCAGGAGCGGACTTGGCGACCGCCTCGGTGCCGATGCGCCCGCCGGCGCCCGCGCGGTTCTCGACGATCACTTGCTGACCCAGCGCCTCGCCGAGGGCCGGTGCGACGGCACGCGCGGTGATGTCAACGTTCCCAGCCGGTGGCCACGGCACCACGATGCGAACCGGCTTGCTAGGAAACTCCTGCGCCCCAGCGAACGTGGCGAACGCGAGGCATAAACAGAGGTAAATTGATCGCATGACCGGGCATTATCCAACCTGATGCACGTCGTCGAGCGCTTTGCTTCATGGGCTGCGGATTGGCGCTCGCAACCGATCAGCAAGGATGTCGCGCACCACGCGCGGCGCGCGGTCATCGATTGGCACGCAGCGCTGCTTCCCGGGTTGGTGGTGCCGCCGGCAACGATGCTCAAGAAAGCGCTGAAGGCGGACGATCCGCGCACCGTCGCTCTCATCAACGGCAGCGCCGCACACACGGTCGAAGTCGACGACATCTATCGCGACGGCATCTATCACCCCGGCGCGCCGACCATCGCGGCGGCGCATGCGCTCGGCTTCGAGCGTCCGAACTTCCTGCGCTCCGTCATCGTCGGCTACGAGATCTCCACGCGCATCGGTGCACTGATGGGCCGGGCGCACTACAAGTACTGGCACAACACCGGCACCATCGGCTGCTTCGGCGGCGCAGCAGCCGCTGCCGAGATGTTGAACCTGGGCAAAGAGCAATTCGGCCACGCGCTTGCCACGGTGGCGACGTTTGCCGCCGGCCTGCAGCAGGCGTTCCGCATGGATTCGATGTCGAAGCCGCTCCATGCCGGTCGCGGCGCGGAGGCGGGCATCACTGCTGCGCTCGCCGCGCGCGAGGGCGTCACCGGCTCGCTCGACGTGCTCGAGGGCGAGGCGGGCTTCGGCCGCGCCATGGGCGATAACCCGGATTGGGAGAAAGCGTTCGCCGGGCTCGGGCGCGACTTCCACATCACGCGCATGACATTCAAGAACCACGCGTGCTGCGGACACACCTTCGCCGCGATCGATGGCGCGCTCGCCGTACAGCGGAAACTCGGCGCTCGCCCAGAGGAAATCGAGAAGATCGATGTGCGCACCTATCGCGCAGGCGTCGAGGTCGCGCATTACGAGCACCCGGCCACACCAGCCGAGGGGCGCTTCTCGATGAAGTACGTCGTCGCCACGGCGCTCACGCACGGCAGTGTGCGACTCGCTGCTTTCGAGCCGCCGCGCATGAACGACAAAGGCACGCGCGCGCTGATGGAGAAGGTCTCCGTTGGCCTCGATCCCGAGCTCGATGCCGCGTTCCCGCATCAACGGGCGGCTCGCGTGGCCATCACCGCCAAGGGACGACGAGAAGAGTTCGTACAGCCGCATCGCAAGGGCGATCCCGAGCTGCCACTCACCGACGCCGAGCTCGAGGCGAAATTCATGGAGCTCGCCGCGCCCGTCGTCGGAGGCGCCGAAGCGAAGGCATTGCTCGGGCGGCTCTGGAAGCTGGAATGCGCCTAGCGCAGGCGCTCTTCGCGCCGCGCGCAGTCGCTCTCATCGGCGCCTCGGGCGACCCGAAGAAAAACACCGCTCGGCCGCAGCGCTACCTCAAGAAGCACGGCTACAGCGGCCGCATCGTGCCGATCAACGCGACCCGCGGCGATGTCCTCGGCGAACGCGCCTATAAAAGTGTCGCGGAGGCGCCGGTCGACATCGACCACGCCTTCATCATGGTGGAGGAGGTCGAGCAAGCGCTGGAGGACTGTGGGCGAAAGCGCGTGCCGGTGGTGAGCATCTACAGCAACGGCTTCGCCGACGCCGGTGCCGATGGCGCGAAGCGCCAGGAGAAATTGGCCGCTCGCGCGCGGCAGCTCGGCATCCGCCTCCTCGGACCGAACAGCATGGGCGTCGTCGACCTCCCCGGGCGCGTCGCGCTGACCGTCAACGCTGTGCTCGAGATGGACGCGCCGCCGTCCGGCGGCACGAGCCTCATCTCGCAGAGCGGCACCATGCTTGGCACGCTCCTTTCGCGTGGTGCGGCGCGCGGGCTCGGCTACGCGAAGCTCATCTCCATCGGCAACGAAGCCGATCTCGGCGTCGGCGAGCTCGTGGAGCTCCTTATCGACGATGCCGATACCAGGGTCATCGCGCTCTTTCTCGAGACCGTGCGTGACGCAAAGCGGCTCGCAGGCGCCGCGCGCAAAGCGCACGCGGCCGGCAAACCGATCGTTGCCTACAAGCTCGGGCGCTCGGCGCTCGGCGAAGAGCTCGCCCGCACTCACACCGGCGCGCTCGCCGGGATTGATAAGGCCCTCGACGCCTACTTCCGCGACTGCGGCATCGTGCGCGTCGACATGCTGGAGACGCTGGTGGAGATCCCGCCCCTGCTCGCGGGTCGTGCCCCGGCAAAGGTCGGCCGGCCACCGCGGGTGGCCGTGGTGACGACTACCGGCGGTGGCGCGGCGAGCGTTGTCGACCGACTCGGACTGCAAGGCCTCGAGCTCGCGTCGATGCACGACCTGACGATGACCTCGACGAAGGACATCTACCGTTCGACGCTGGAAAAGCTGCTCGCATCACCGGACTGCGACGCGGTGCTCGCCGCAGTGGGCTCCTCGGCCCAGTTCCATCCCGAGTTCGCGGTCCAGCCGATCCTCGAAGCCAAGCGGGCCGCCAAGCCACTCGCCGCATTCCTCACGCCGCACGCCGAGCGCTCGCTCGCCCTTCTCGCCGAGCGAGGCATCCCAGCGTTCCGCACGCCCGAGGCCTGCGCGGACGCCTTCGCGTCGTTTTTCGCCTGGCGCGCGCCGAGGCAATTCGGGGCCAGGACCAGAATTAATTTCGATCCTGGACCCGATTCATTCGCGGCGATGCGCAACCTCGGCATTCCGGTCGCCGAGCACGCAGTCGTCGAGGCGCCAGGCTTCAAGCATCCGCTCGCCTATCCGGTGGCGCTGAAGCGACTCGACGTTGAGCACAAGACCGAAGTGAGCGGCGTGGTGCTCAACGTTGGCAATCATGCAGAGCTCGTGGAGCATGCAAAGCGCATGCGTCAGCCGCGGTTGCTCGTGCAACGGATGGAGCGCGGCCTCGCTGAAGCAATCGTCGGTTATCGCCGCGATCCGATCGTGGGGCCGCTCGTACTCGTC
>JAFARH010000166.1 GCA_019245555.1 Betaproteobacteria bacterium | reverse complement strand
AACGTCGTCTATTCCGGCGGTACCGCGCTCGTGTACGAGTACGAGACGCCCGACTGGAGCATCAAGAATCTGCAGACCTACATCAATTCACAACGTCACCTCGCCCAGAAAGCGAAGGAGACCGGCGCGACGGTGCTGCTGTCGAATCATTCGGAGTTCGACGAGGCGGTAAAGAAGAACCGGATGCTCGCCGGCCGCGGCAACGGGCCGCATCCGTACGAGATCGGCGCCGACTGGATACAGCGCTACTTCGTGGTGACGGAAAGCTGCGCGCGCGCCACGCAGCTCAAGGTGGAGCAGAAGGTCGCCGAATCCCGCTGATTTACTTGTGCCGCGGATCTAGCGCGTCGCGCAGGCCGTCGCCGAGCAGGTTGAAGGACAGCACTAACAGGAAGATCGAGAGCCCGGGCCAGATCGCCATCCAGGGCGCCTGGTCCACGTAGTTGCGCGCGGTATTCAGCATGCTGCCCCAGCTCGGTGTCGGCGGCTGCTGGCCCAGACCCAGGAACGAGAGGCTCGCCTCGGCGATCACCGCCGCGGCGACGGCGAGCGTCGCCTGCACGATCAGCGGCGCGACGATGTTGGGGAGGATGTGTCGCAGTGCGATGCGCCAGTGCGGATTGCCGAGAGCGCGCGCCGCCTCGACGTAATCCTCCGCCTTGGCGGACAGTACCTGCGCGCGCGTGAGGCGGATGAAGATCGGCGTGGCGGAGATGCCGATCGCGATCATCGCGTTGGTCAGGCTCGGCCCGAGGAACGCGGCGAGCGCGATGGCGAGGATCAGGAACGGGCAGGCGAGCATCGCGTCGGTGATGCGCGAGATGAGCGCGTCGACCCAGCGGCCGAGATACCCGGCGAGCATGCCGATCGGCACGCCGAACAGGAGCGAAATCGAAACCGAGACCACGCCGGCGAGGATCGAGGCGCGCGCGCCCCAGATGACGCGCGAAAGGACGTCGCGTCCGAGCTCGTCAGCGCCGAAGAGGTGCGCCCCGCTCGGAACGGCGCGTATCGAGCCCCAATCGGTTGCCACCGGATCGTAGGGTGCGATCCATGGCGCGAGCAGCGCAATGGTTATGAAGAGCAGCACGACGGCGAGGCCGAACATCGCACCGCTGCGGCGTGCGAGGCGTCGCAAGGCCCGGCGGCGCGGCGTGACGTCGAGCTGCTCGAAGACGACGGCCGCCATCAGTGCCTGAGGCTCGGATTGACGAAGAAGTACGCCATGTCGGCAAGCAGGTTGAGCAGGATGTAGGCGCTCGCAGTGAAGAGCACGACACCCTGCACGACCGAGTAATCGCGATTGAACACCGCGTCGACGATCAGCTTGCCGAAGCCTGGGATGCTGAAAACCTGCTCCGTGAGCACCGCGCCGCCGAGGAGCTCGCCAAGGCCCAGCGCGCCGAGCGTGATCACCGGCACGAGCGCGTTGCGCAGCGCATGCTTGAGGACCACGACGCGCTCATCCAATCCCTTCGCGCGCGCCGTGCGCACGTAATCGGAGGAGAGCACCTGGAGCATGGCGCTGCGCGTATGGCGCATCAGCACGGCAGCAAACGCATTGCCGAGCACGAACGCCGGCATGATCATCGACGCGACGTTCCCCTTCAGGTCCTCGAATGGGCTCACGTAGCCTGAGGCGGGCAGCCAGCCCAGATGAACCGCGAAAAGCAGGATCAGCAGGATGCCAAGCCAGAAATTGGGCGTGGAAAGACCCCAGAGCGCGAAGACGTTGGCGCCGTAGTCCCACCACGTGTCTTTCTTCACCGCGGAAATCACGCCGGCGGTGAGCCCAATGACCAGTGCGATGACGATCGCCATCGCCGCGAGCTGCAGCGTGACTGGCAGCTTCTCCGTAATGAGCTCGGTCACTGGCTTCTGGATGCGCACCGAGTCGCCCAGGTCGCCGTGCAGCACGCCCTTTGCCCAGTACCAGTAACGCACCGGCAGCGGCTCGTCGAGATGGAACTTGGCGCGGAGGAATGCGACGACTTCCGGGTCGCGATCCTCGCCCGCGAGCGCGATGGCAGGATCGCCCGGGAGGAGCTGCTGCAGCCCGAAGATCAGGACCGACACGAAAAACAGTGTCGGGATGATCAGGGCCAGCCGGTGCAGCAGGTAATTCAGCATTTCACTTCATTTGCAAACCTTGCAGTCGCACCATGCCATCCGGAACGGTGCGCAGGCCGCTCAGCTTCGCGGTGTGCGCCCAGAGCCAGTTGCGATGGAAGAGATAGATGATCGGCCGGTCTTTGGCAACGTGGGTCGCGACCACCTCGTAGGCTTTGGCCCGCACAGCGGGGTCCAATGATGTGCGGGACTTCTCGATGGCTTCGTCGACTTCCGGCACGCAATAGCCCGACGTGTTGAGTGGACCTTTGCAGGCGATGAAGGTCTGCAGGTTGCCGTCCGGATCGGCGCGGCCGCTCCAGCCGAGCGCATACGCCTCGAACTGTCCCTTGTCCGCGAGGTTGAGCGAGGTTGCAAACTCCACGGCCTGGATCTTGATGTCGAAGCCCGCGTCCTTCGACATCGCCTGCACCACCTGGGCGAGCCGCTGTCCGTCGGAGGTCGTGGGCGTCATGAGGGTGAAGCTCGGATTCGGCACGCCGGCTTCCTTCAGCAGCTGCTTCGCGCGCTCGACATTGCGCTTCGGGATCGGCACGTTCTTCGCGTAGTAGCGGTTCGAAGGCGCGACCCACTGGTTGCCGGGTTGCGCCTCGCCTTCCATAGCCACCTGGACGATCGCATTTCGGTCGAGCGAGAGCTCGAAGGCCTCGCGGACGCGTGCGTCCTTGCCGAGCGGATTCTTCTGCGCCAGGTCGCTCTTGCCGGTGTTGATGGTGATGCCCTGGTAGCCGATCTCGACGATGCGGGCGATCTTGAAGCGGCTGTCGCTCTTGAGATTTGCCACGTCGTTCGGTGCGAGGCGCTCGATGAAGTCGAGCTGGCCCGAGCGCAGGTTGGCAAGTCGCACGGTGGCGTCGACGATCGGCAGGTAGACGATGCGATCGAAGTGGATCTCTCCCTTGTTCCAGTAATTCGGGAAGCGCTCGAGCACGATGCGATCCTGCGCGACGCGCTCGGCGAACTTGAAGGGTCCCGAGCACACCGGGTGCGCGCCGAACTTATCCCCTGCGGCCTGCGCTGCCTTCGGCGAGACCATCATCCCGGAGCGGTCGGTCAGCACGGCGAGCAACGGCGCATACGGCGCCGAAAGGTGGATGCGCACGGTCGACGGGTCCACTGCCTCAATGCTCGACACGACGGCAAGCTCGCCGCGTCGGTTGGAGCCCTGCATGCTCTTGTGGCGCTCGAGGTTGAACTTCACGGCGGCGGCGTCGAGCTTCTCGCCGTCATGGAAGGTCACGCCGCTTCGGAGCTTGAGCGTCAGCGCCTTGTTGTCCGCCGACCATTCATACGAG
>JAFARH010000101.1 GCA_019245555.1 Betaproteobacteria bacterium | reverse complement strand
AGCCTTTACCGCAAGCTCATCGTCGAGCGCTCGACCCACTAGCCGCCGAGCGCGCGGAAGAGATCGGCTATGGCGGCGCGCTGCGCGCGCAAGGCTTCGATGCGTTGGATGCGCGCCGAGAGAAGGCCGCGCTCGGCGTCGATCACGTCGAGCTGGCTCGCGATGCCGTTCTGGTAGCGCAGCTGCGCTAGGCGCAGCGATTGCGCGAGCGCCTGCTCGCGCGCCGATTCGGCCTCGTAGCTCTCGCGCGAGCGCGTCTGGCCGACGAGCGCAGTGCGCACTTCGCTGAAGGCATTCTGGATCGCCTTCTGGTATTCAGCGAGGGCTTCCTGCTCGCGGGCTTTGGCCGCTTCGGTCTGCGCCTGCAGGCGGCCGCCGGCGTAGATCGGCTGCGCGACTTGCGCGAGGAAGTAGTAGATGCCCGCCGGCCCGTTGAAGAGGCTCGAGAGCGACGCGCTCTCGCGTCCGGCAAGGCCAGTGAGCGAGATCGACGGGAACATGTTGGCGCGCGCCGACTCGATGCGAGCGTTGGTCGCTGCAAGGTGCCGCTCCGCCTCGACGAGATCCGGGCGGCGCAGCAGCAACTCCGAAGGCATTCCGGCCGGCAACACGGTGGCATGCAGCGACTGCTCGAAGATCTGCGTCCGGGTCACGCCGGCGTCGAAGATCTGCGCCGGGCTACGCCCGAGCAGGACGGTGAGCGCGGCTTCCTGCTGGTCGCGCGCGAGCTCGAGCGGCGGCAGCTGCGCGCGCACGGCGGCGGCTTCCGCTTCGAGCTGGCGCCACTCGAACTCCGAGATCACCCCGCCGGTGTAGCGCCGACGCTGCAAGCCGAGCGCATCCTCTCGCAGGTTGATGTTGCGATTCGTCATGGCGATCTGCTCATCCAGCGCGCGCAGCGAGAAGTAGGACTTCGCCACCTGCGCCGCGAGCGCGAGGCGCACACCCTCGCGCGCGGCCTCCGATGCCTGGTAATCCGCTGCAGCCGCCGACGCCGCATAGCGCAGGCGGCCAAATACGTCGACTTCCCACGAAACGTTGAGCCCGGCGCGATAGTCGTTGTACTCGAGCGGGATGCCGCTGAAGAAAGTCGCCGTGCGCTGCGAGTTGCGCTGCCGCTGAGCACCGAAGCGCGCATCGACGGTCGGCATCTGGGCGCCCTTGGCGTCCGCCACCAGCGCCCGCGCTTCATCCACGCGCGCCGCGGCGATCAGGATGTCGGCGTTCTTGGCGAACGCCTCGTCGACAAGCTTGTCGAGCTCCGGATCCTGATAGATGCGCCACCACCTGCCGTCCTCGGCATAGCGGGGCGCGGTTTCCTTCCACGCCTTCGGCAGATCTACCTTGGGCGCTTGCGGTGGCGGCGGAGTGGCGCACGACGCGAGCAACACGAGGAGCATCAGCGATTTACGCATTGCCCTGCTCCTGCGCATGCGGAGCATGGTGGTAGCCATGCTGCGTATCGCCGTGCGCGGCGCTGGTCGAATGCCGGATCTCATCGCGAATCTCGTCGGTGCTGCGCTTCTCGCGGAGCTTCCGATCGGCGAGCAGCTTGAAGAACATCGGCACGAAGAAAATGGCGAGGAAGGTCGCCGCGAGCATGCCGCCCATGACGCCGGTGCCGACCGAGCGGCGCGCCCCGGCGCCCGCACCGGTGGAGATGGCGAGCGGCAGCACGCCAAAAATGAATGCCAGCGAAGTCATGAGGATCGGGCGGAATCGCAAGCGCGCCGCTTCCAATGCAGCGGCGGCGGGCGATAGTCCTTCCCGGTCCTTTAGCTCGGCGAACTGCACGATCAGGATCGCGTTCTTGGCGGCGAGGCCGAGCAGCGTGACGAGGCCGATCTGGAAGTAGACGTCGTTGGTATGGCCGGTGAGGTTGACGGCCGCGAGCGCGCCGAAGGTGCCGAAGGGTAGCGCGAGCAGCACGGAAAGCGGCAGCGACCAGCGCTCGTACTGCGCGGCGAGGATCAGGAACACCATGATCACGGCGAGCCCGAGCGCGATCACCGAGGTGCCGCCGGACTTCTTCTCCTGATAGGAAGCGCCGCCCCAATCGAAACTAAAGTCGGGCGGCAGCACTTCCGCCGCGACGCGCTCGGCCTCGGCGATCGCCTGCCCGGAGGAAACGCCCGGTGCGGCCTGCCCGAAGAGCTTCACCGCCGGCAGGTTATTGAACCGGTTCATTGAGTCTGGCCCCGATGCGTAGCGCACATTGGCGAGCGAGCGCAGCGGAATCATGTCGCCTTTGTCGGATCGCACATAAATCTCGCCGACGTCTCCGGGGCTGTTGCGGTATTGCGGCTCGGCAGACATCAGCACCTGCCATGTGCGACCGTACTTGTTGAAGTCGTTCACGTAATAGTTGCCGAGTGTCGCGGCGAGCGCGCCATAGAGCTCCTGCAGCGGCACGCCGAGCGCTTTTGCCTTCTCTCGATCGACGTCGACGTAGAGCTGCGGCGTGGCCGGCCGCCA
>JAFARH010000039.1 GCA_019245555.1 Betaproteobacteria bacterium | reverse complement strand
ACGATCAGCTTGACCTCGTGCAAGCACTCGAAGTACGCCATCTCCGGCGCATAGCCCGCCTCGACCAGCGTATCGAAGCCCGCCTTCACGAGCTCGACGCAGCCGCCGCAGAGCACCGCCTGCTCGCCGAAGAGGTCGGTCTCGGTCTCTTCCTTGAAGTTGGTCTCGATGATGCCCGCTTTGCCGCCGCCGATCGCGGAGGCGTAGCTGATCGCCATGTCGCGCGCCTTCTTGGAGGGGTTCTGGTACACGGCGACGAGGCACGGCGTGCCGCCGCCCGCCACGTAGGTCGAGCGCACGGTGTGGCCGGGCGCCTTGGGGGCGACCATCCAGACATCGAGGTCCTTGCGCGGCGTGACCTGGCCGTAGTGCACGTTGAAGCCGTGCGCGAAGGCGAGCGCGCCGCCTTTCTTGAGGTGCGGCTCCACCGACTGCTTGTACACGGCGGCGATGTGCTCGTCCGGGAGCAGCATCATGACGATGTCGGCGCTCTTCACCGCCTCCTCCACCTCGGCGACCTTGAGGCCGGCCTTCTTCGCCTTGTCCCAGCTCGCGCCGCCCTTCCTCAGACCGACGGTGACTTTCATGCCCGACTCGTGGAGGTTCAGCGCGTGAGCGTGGCCCTGCGAGCCGTAGCCGATGATCGTGACCTTCTTGCCCTTGATGAGCGAAAGGTCGGCGTCCTTGTCGTAATAAACCTTCATGGTCTTTCTCTCCGGTTGAATCGTTCGTTGAATGTGTTCGGGGGTCGCGCTTCAGACGCGAAGGATGCGTTCGCCGCGGCCGATGCCGCTGGTGCCCGTGCGGACGGTCTCGAGGATGGCGGTGCGGTCGATCGCCACGATGAAGGCGTCGAGCTTGGAGGCGTCGCCGGTCAGCTCGATGGTGTAGGTCTTCTCGGTCACGTCGATGATGCGGCCGCGGAAGATGTCGGCCATGCGCTTCATGTCGTCGCGCTCCTTCTGGCCGGCGCGCACCTTGATGAGCATCAGCTCGCGCTCGATGTGCTCGGCCTCCGACAGATCGACCACCTTCACCACGTCCACCAGCTTGTTCAGCTGCTTGGTGATCTGCTCGACCACGTCGTCCGAGCCGCTGGTGACGATGGTCATGCGCGACATGGAGGCGTCCTCGGTCGGCGCCACGGTAAGCGACTCGATGTTGTACCCGCGCGCGGAGAACAGGCCGGAAATGCGCGACAAAGCGCCCGCCTCGTTTTCCACGAGCACCGAGACGATGTGGCGTGCCATGACTAGCGCAGCTTCACAGCTGCTCAGAGCTCTTCTGAGAGGATCATTTCCGTGATCCCCTTGCCGCCGGGGATCATCGGATAGACGTTCTCGGTCTGGTCGGTGAGGAAATCGAGGAAGACCAGCTCGTTCTTCCGCGCGAACGCGTCTTTCAGCGCGCCCTCGACATCGGACGGCTTCTCGACCAGCACGCCGCGGTGCCCGTAGCCCTCCGCGAGCTTGACGAAGTCCGGCAGCGCGTCCATGTAGGACTCGGAATAGCGGTTGCCGTGGAAGAACTGCTGCCACTGGCGCACCATCCCCATGTACTTGTTGTTCAGGTTCACCACCTTGATCGGCAGGCGGTATTGCTTGCAGGTCGAGAGCTCCTGCAGGCACATCTGGATCGACGCCTCGCCGGTGACGCACGCCACCGTCGCGCCGGGATTCGCCATCTGCACGCCCATCGCCGCGGGCAGGCCGAAGCCCATCGTGCCGAGGCCGCCGGAGTTGATCCAGCGCCGCGGCTGGTCGAACTTGTAGAACTGCGCCGCCCACATCTGGTGCTGGCCGACGTCCGACGTGACGAAGGCGTCGCCCTTGGTGATCTCGTAGAGCTTCTCGAGCACGAACTGCGGCTTGATGATCTTCGAGCTGCGGTCGTACTTGAGGCAGTCCTTCGCGCGCCACTCGTCGATCTGCTTCCACCAGGGCTTCACGTCTTTCGTCTTCGATTGCTGAATGAGCTTCAAAAGATCGGCGAGGACATCCTTGACGTCGCCCACGATCGGCACGTCCACCTTGAC
>JAFARH010000026.1 GCA_019245555.1 Betaproteobacteria bacterium | reverse complement strand
CCCCTGCAGGTCGGCCGGCATCGCGGTTTCGTTCGTCGGCTTCCAGGTGATCTCGGAGAGTTCCGGCTTAAGGCCCGCCTTCTCCAGCGCCGCAGTTACGGCAGTGAAATCGTCCGGCGCGCAGATAAGCTCCACCGAATCGTCATCGTTCTTCATGACGTCTTCAGCGCCCGCGTCGAGGCCGGCTTCCATGACCTTGTCCTCGCTCGTGCCCGGGGCAAAGATGAACTGCCCGCAGTGCTTGAAAAGATAGGCGACGGAGCCGTCGGCGCCGAGGTTGCCGCCGTTCTTCGTAAAGGCATGCCGCACTTCCGCCACGGTCCGTGTCCGGTTGTCGGTCATGCAATCGACCATGATCGCGGCGCCGCCGGGACCGTAGCCCTCATACCGGATTTCCTCGTACGAGACGCCGTCGAGCTGGCCCGAGCCGCGCTTGATGGCGTTCTGCACGCTGTCCTTCGTCATGTTCGCTTCGCGCGCCTTGTCCATCGCGAGGCGCAGGCGCGGATTGGCATTGGCATCGGCGCCGCCGAGCTTCGCCGCGACCGTGATCTCCTTGATCAAGCGCGTGAAGACCTTGCCCTTCTTCGCATCGGCGGCCGCCTTCCGATGCTTGATGTTCGCCCATTTGCTGTGACCCGCCATAGTATGATTTTAGCGTCATGGCCGCGCCGCTTCTCGTCGCGAAGAACGATCAGGCGACGCTCCAACTCCTCCCGTCGCTCGCCAATCGCCACGGCCTCATCACCGGCGCGACCGGCACCGGCAAGAGCGTAACGCTCCAGGCTCTCGCGCAACGCTTCTCGTCGATCGGCGTTCCGGTGTTCATGGCCGACGTCAAAGGCGATCTCGCCGGCCTCGCCAAGGCGGGCAGCGCCAATCCCAAAGTGGCGGCGCGCATGCAGCAGCTCAAGCTCCCGGTGGAGAGCGCGGCGTGTCCAGTCATCTTCTGGGATGTCTACGGCAAGAACGGCCATCCCGTGCGCGCCACGATCTCCGACATGGGGCCGCTGCTCCTCGGCCGCATGCTCAATTTGAACGATACGCAGGAAGGCGTGCTTGCGGTCGTCTTCAAGATCGCCGACGACAACGGCCTGTTGTTACTCGATCTCAAAGACCTGCGCGCGATGCTGCAACACGTGGGCGACAACGCCGCGCAGTTCAAGACGCAATACGGCAACGTCTCGCCGGCATCGATCGGCATCATCCAGCGCGGCCTGCTCGAGCTCGAGAACCAGGGCGGCGGACAGTTCTTCGGCGAGCCGATGCTCGAGATCGCCGACCTCATGCGGCAGCAGGATGGAAAAGGGGTCGTCAGCATCCTCGCGGCCGAGAAGCTGATGAATTCGCCGAAGCTCTACTCGACCTTCCTCCTGTGGATGCTCGCCGAGCTCTTCGAGCACCTGCCCGAGGTGGGCGATCCGGAGCAGCCGAAGCTCGTCTTCTTCTTCGACGAGGCCCACCTCCTCTTCGACGAGGCACCAAAGGCGCTGCTCGAGAAAATCGAGCAAGTGGTGCGCCTTATCCGCTCGAAAGGCGTCGGGGTCTACTTCGTTACGCAGAATCCGCTCGACCTCCCGGAGAGCGTGCTTGGCCAGCTCGGCAATCGCGTGCAGCACGCGCTGCGGGCGTTCACTCCCAAGGACCAGAAAGCGGTGAAGACCGCAGCCGACACGCTGCGCCCGAACCCGAAGATCAAGGCCGATCGCGTCATCACCGAGCTCGAGGTAGGCGAAGCACTCGTTTCATTGCTGGACGACAAAGGCCGCCCGAACATGGTCGAGCGCGCCTTCATCGTGCCGCCGGCGAGCCAGATCGGCCCGATCACGGACACTGAGCGTGCGGCACTGATCAACCGGTCGCCTGTCGTCGGCAAGTACGACAAGGCTATCGATCGCGAGTCCGCCTACGAGAAACTCACCCAGCGCACGCAGGCGAAGCCCGCCGAGCCAAAGCACAGCGAAAACCCGGTGTCGGACATCCTCTTCGGCAAGATCGGCCCACGCGGCGGCAAGCAGTCGCAAGGCATCCTAGAAGCCATGGGCAAGAGCGCGGCGCGCTCGATCGGCTCTCAGCTCGGCCGCGAGGTGTTGCGCGGCATCCTGGGCTCGGTTCTCGGCGGCAGCAAGCGCCGTTGAGCGCGGCGGCTTACCGCAGGTGGGGCGTCGCCCTCGCCGTTGCCGGCACGCTCGTCTTCTCGTTCCGGCCGATCCTCGTCAAGCTGATTTACATCACCTACCCGGCCTCGGCGGTAACGGTGCTCTTCCTCCGAATGGCGATTTCCCTGCCGTTCTTCCTAGTGGTCGCTTGGTGGCTACGGCACGACGAGCCGCGCCTGACACGGCGGGACTGGGCGGCCCTAATCGCCCTCGGCTTCATCGGCTACTACGCAGCGAGCTTCCTCGACATGCTGGGCCTGAAATACGTTGGCGCCGGCGTCGGCCGGCTGATCCTCTACCTCTACCCGACGCTCGTGCTGCTGATCTCATTCGTCTTCCTGCACCGCAAGCCCACACCCCGCCAGCTCGGCGCCCTCGTCATGACGTATGCCGGCGTGACCCTGATCCTCGCGAGCCAAGCGCACGGCGGCGCCGAGGGCCGATTATTCGTCCTTGGCGCGATGCTGGTCTTCGGTTCCTCGCTCTTCTACGCCACCTACCTCGTGGCAAGTGCCGAGCTCGTGAAGCGCGTCGGCTCGATGCGCTTCACTGCGTATTCGATGGCCGTGGCGACCCTTCCCGCCGTCGTGCAGTTCTTCGCGCTGGAGCCGCTCTCGGCGCTCGACTTGCCCGGACGCATCTGGTTCTACGCTTTCCTGCTCGGCACCTTCTGCACGGTGCTGCCGCTTTTCATCCAGGCCGAGGCGTTGAAGCGCATTGGCGCTACGGAGTTCGCGCTGATCGGTGCGCTCGGGCCACTCAGCGTGGCCGTGACGAGCGCGCTCGGGCTGGATGAGCACTTCACGCTGTTCCAGGCATTCGGCGGAGCGCTGATCATCCTGGGCGTGCTTCTCGTTTCTTTGAAAAGGAACTGACATGGATCTCGGCATCCGCGGAAAAACCGCTCTCGTCTGTGCAGCCTCCAAGGGCCTCGGCCGAGGCTGCGCCTTTTCGCTGGCGCGCGAAGGGGTGAACCTGGTCATTACCGCTCGCGGTCGCGAAGTACTGGAGAAGACCGCGCAGGAAATCCGCAGCGCGACCAATGTGCGCGTGACGACCGTCGTCGGCGATATCACCACTGACGAGGGCCGTCGGGCAGCGCTCGCCGCGTGCCCCGCGCCAGACATCCTCGTCAACAACGCCGGCGGCCCGCCGACCGGCGACTTTCGCGACTGGGACCGCGCGACGTGGATCAAGGCGCTCGACGCCAACATGCTCACGCCGATCGAGCTCATCAAGGCGACGGTCGACGGCATGATCGCGCGCAAGTTCGGCCGCATCGTCAACATCACTTCCACGAGCGTGAAGGCGCCAATCCCCGCGCTCGGGCTCTCGAACGGCGCTCGCACCGGCCTTACGGGGTTCATCGCCGGCCTTGCCCGCCAGACAGCGAAGCACAACGTGACCATCAATAATTTGCTGCCGGGATCGTTTCTCACCGACCGCACGCGCCAAACGATCGCCGGTTTCGCGAAGGCAGCGGGCCTCACGGAGGACCAGGCTGCCGCCGAGCGGCTGAAGACGATCCCCGCGGGGCGGCTCGGTGATCCGGCGGAATTCGGCGAGGCTTGCGCGTACCTTTGCAGCGCACAAGCGAGCTACGTCACCGGCCAGAACTTCCTCATCGACGGTGGCGCGTATCCGGGCACGTTCTAGAATCGCAGCCGAGGAGGATTACCGATGA
>JAFARH010000257.1 GCA_019245555.1 Betaproteobacteria bacterium | reverse complement strand
CGTGATCGACGCCGAGCGCGGCCTTCTCTCGGCGCGCATCCAACGCATCGAAGCCTTGCGCGCGCAGCGCGCCGCCATAGCCGATCTCTTCCGCGCGCTCGGCGGCTAGTGGGTCGAGCGCTCGACGATGAGCTTGCGGTAAAGGCTTTGCCACTTGTCGTAGTCGTCGATCGCCTCGCGTGCGTCGACCACGGCGATCGGCTGCTTCTGCTCGACTAGCTTGCGTACGTGCGTGTCGTAGTTCTTGTTGGCTGGCACGCGGTAGACCTCGGTGTAGAACTTCTGGCCCTCGGTGAGCATGTAGTCGTAGAAGAGCGCGGCGGCATGCGGATGCGCAGCGCGGCGCGAGACGGCGACGGCTGAGGGCAGGACCACGGCTGGCGGCAGCACGAACCAGTCGATCGGCGCGTTCTTCACCTTCATGCGATCGACGTCGTGGCTGAAGACGCCGAAGAAGACCGGGATCTCGCCGGCGATGACGCGGCCGGTCGAGTGCGTGTGCCCGGTGCGCACGGCAACGCCGTTGTCGCCGAGCTTGCGAAAGAGCTCGAGTCCCTGCTTCTCACCCATCGCCTCGACGAGCGCCGCGAACCACTCGACATTGGTCGATTCCATGCCGACGCGCCGCTTCCATTTCGGGTCGAGCAGCTCCTGCCAGCTCGTCGGCAGGTCGGCACGCTTAATGGCATCGGTGTTGTAGGCATAGACGAGGAGATTCAGCCGGTCCGGTGTCCACTCGCCGTGCGCCGGCACGGTCTGCGGCAGCAGCACCTCTTTCACGAAGGGCGAGTTCATCTTCTGCAGGAGCTTCTCGCGCGCGATCGCTTCGATCTGCGGCGAGTTCGTCTCGATCGCGTCGAACTCGAAGCGGCCGCCGTGCGTCTCGGTGAGCACGCGCTGCAGGATGTTGGTCTGGCTGCCGCGCCAGAACTTGAGCGTGACGCCGTACTTCTTCTTGAAGTCTTCGGCGAGTCGGAGCTGATCGGGCGGCGTGAGCGACGAGTAGATCATGAGCTCGCCTTCCTTCTTCGCGCCGGCGGTCAACCGCGGCGTGCGATCGGGCCCGCTATAGCCGGCAACGGTAAGGACGCCGGGCAGCGGATCGACCGCGACCGCGGCTGCCGAAACGCTAACGCTAAAGGCGAAGCAGGCGAGCCGCGTTTTCACCGAGGATCTTGGCCTTCTGGCGCTCGTTCAGGTCCTTGCGGGCGCGGATCGTCGACACGGTGTGCGGGTACTCCGAGTCGAAGTGCGGATAGTCGCTTGCCATCAGGATGTGGTCTTCGCCGAGCTCGGCGATCGGGCGCGTGAGGTCGCCTTCGTCCGCTTCGCAGGTGACATAGCAGTTGCGCTTGATGTATTCCGAGGGCGCGCGCTTCATTTGCCCGGAGATCTGCGGGAAGTCCTTTGCCCATTCCCAGTCGTCGTCCATGCGGTGCATCCAGTAGAGGATCCACTCGGCGCTGCACTCGAAGAACACCACCTTCAGGTTCGGAAACTTCTCGAAGACTCCGCCCAGGACAAGCGCGACCAGCGCCGCGCTGCAGTTCGTGGGCCGGCCGAGGACGTGCGTCTTGTAGAAGTTGTCGAAGCGGTCGATCAGCTCGCCGTTCGAGTTCGGATGGCAGAGGAGCGGAATGCCGAGCTCCTCCGCCACGGCGAAGTAGGGGAGATAGGCGGGATCGTCGAGGTTGCGGGTCCCGCAATAAGGTACGAGGTGCGAGGCGCGGAAGCCGTAGTTCTCCACGCAACGGCGAAGCTCATCGGCCATCGCTTCCGGACAACCGGCGGGCGACATGGCGCACGGTAGGAAGAGGTCTTCGTTGCCCTTCACGAGGCGCGCAACCCAGTCGTTGAAGAGCCGCGCGCATTCGCGTCCCAATGGCCCGATGTTCGATGTCGCGATCGTGATCTGCGTGGGAAAGATGATCTGCTTGTCGATGCCTTCCTTCTTGATGTCTTCGCGGCGCCGCGCCATGTCGTAGCCGCCGACCTGTCGCGCCGCGATGTCGCCGCCGCGCCAGTTGGTCTTCGGGTCGTAGATGTAGGGATGCCGGTGCGCGGCGTGTCCCTGCGGGCTGATCGGATCGAGCGAGTGGACGAACTTGGTGTTGTGCGTGCGTCCGTCGTTCATTCTCACGGGGCGAAACCGCTCGAGAGAGCCCTCGAAGCGGTACACCTCGTCCATGAAGTAGCCCTCGCGCAGGTGCGAGTCGAAGTCGATGATCATCCGGGCATTATGCCCAGACGCCTGCGCGCGCTGACTTGTTCCGGCTAGTGGAAAACGTAGGCGTCCATGGAGAGGACGCCTGCGTCGATGCTGCTGAAGAAGCGCTCGGCCTTGTAGTAATCGCGAGCGGCGCCGAGCGCGAAGAAGAGGGGAAGGAAGTGCTCGTCGGTCGGATGCGCGCGCGTTGCGTGCGGAGCGCGCGAGCGGTAGTCGGCAAGCGCATCGGCATCGTGTGCTTCGATGCGATCGCGTACCCATTCGGAAAATTCTTCGGCGTACGGCTGCGGCTGTCCCTGGCCGCGCATCCAGTCGCGCAGGTTGTGCGTCATGTGGCCTGAGCCGATGACGAGCACGTTGTCTTCCTCGAGCTTGCGCAACGCGCGGCCGAGCCGCAGGTGATGGCGGGTGCCGAGGCCGGGCTGCAGCGAGATCTGCACGACCGGCACGTCGGCATCCGGATACATGTAGAGCAGCGGCGCCCACGCGCCGTGGTCGAGCCCGCGGCAGCCATCGATCGCCGCGGTGACACCTTCAGCTTTCAGGAGCCGCTGCGCTTTCTGCGCCACTGTTGGAGCGCCGGGCGCGTTATAGCGCAGCTTGTAGAGCGGCTCGGGAAAGCCGGAGAAATCGTGGATGGTCGCGGGCCGATCCGATCCCGTGACCATCGGCAAATTGGTTTCCCAGTGCGCCGAAGCAATCAGGATCGCCTTCGGCTTGCCCAGGCGCTTGCCGAGCGCCGCCCACGCCACGCCCGCCGGACCCGCCTCGAGGGCGTGCATCGGCGAACCGTGCGAGATGAAGACGCTCGGCAAAGGCACCATGGTCTTACGCCGCCCGTGCGGGCTCTTTTGGGATGAGCCCCTCAGCCTGCATCGCTTCTTTCACCTTCGGACGCGCGGCGACGCGCTGGTTGTACTTCTGCAGGTTCGGCCACTTCGAGAGATCGATCTGCGTGGGCTTGGTCCAGTTGGTCAGCACGAAGAGATACGCATCGGGCACTGTGAACTGTTTGCCCATGAGGTATTCGTTCTTCGCGAGATGCTTGTCGAGGAAGTCGAAGCGCTTCGCGAGGTTCTCCTTCGCGATGGTCTTGTAGTCCTCGGGCGTATTCGGCCGGAACAGCGGCGAAAACTGCTTGTGGATTTCGGAGGTGAGGAAGTTGAGCCACTCCTGCACGCGGTAGCGCTCCATCGTGCCGTTCTTGGGCGCGAGGCCACTGTCCGGTTTCTGGTCGGCGAGGTACTGCACGATCGCCGGGCCTTCGGTAAGGCGCTCGCCGTTATCGAGCTCGAGCGTCGGCACATAGCCCTTGGCGTTGACTTGCCAGAAGTCGCCGCCGCCTTCCATGGACTTGTCCTTCGTGTTCACCTTCTGCAGGTCTACTTTGATGCCGGCCTCGCGCGCCACGATGTGCGGTGAGAGCGAGCAGGCGCCGGGTGAGTAATAAAGCTTCATGCGTTTTCTCCTCTGAAAGTTAGGACCAAGCCTGGACCACGGCGGGCGGAATGCAGACCGTCGAGCGCTCCGTGTCGGTGACTTGCACCGCGCCGAGCGCCGTCGCGGCCAGCGCAAACAGCGCCGCTATGGTTACGAGTTGTCTTCTCATGGGTGAGCCTATTTGCCGCAAGTTGCGTACGTGAAGTGTGCTTCGCACGAATGTGGGGATAAAGGCTCCCTAGTTCAATACATTGTCCCGTGATACGGGATAATGTGGTCCATGGATCGTTTGGCCGCTATCCAAGTGTTTGCGCAGGTGGTCGAGTCCGGCAGCTTCGCCAAGGCTGCGGATCGGTTGGGCCTCTCGACCTCGGCCGCTTCGCGCCAGGTCGCCGATCTCGAGTCGCATCTGCAGACGCGGCTCCTTAATCGCACGACGCGCCGCGTGAGCCTCACTGAAAGCGGCCAGCAGTTCTATGAGCGCGCCGTGCAGTTGATGACCGATCTCTCGGAAGCCGAGCAGGAGGCTTCGAGCGCCGCGGTCGTGCCGCGAGGCACCATCCGGATGACGACCTCGGTGAATTTCGGCGTACGCCACGTCGCACCCGCGATCGCCGAATTCCTCGAACGCTACCCAGACGTCCGGTTCGACGTCTCGCTCTCCGACCGGGTGGTCGATCTCGTCGAAGAGGGCCTCGATCTCGCGATCCGCATCGGCCCGCCGGGGGCGGACAACCTGGTCGCGCGCAAGCTCGGCGAGACGCGCATGGTTCCCTGTGCTTCTCCCGACTATCTCGCGAAGCACAATGCGCCGAAGACGCCGGAAGACTTGGCGCACCACAACTGCTTCACTTACGAATACGTGAGCCCGCGCCATGTCTGGCGATTTCGTGATCGCTCGGGCGCCGAGCGCGCAGTTCGCGTGGCGGGCCGGCTACATTCGAACAACGGCGATCTTCTGGCTGAAGTTGCCGCGCGCGGCGCCGGCATCGTGTTCGAGCCGGCGTTCATCGTAGGACCCGAGGTGCGCGCGGGGCGGCTTGTGCCGCTGTTGCAGGATTTCGAACCGTTACGGGTGCCAATCTACGCGCTGTACCCGAGCCGAAAGCATCTCTCGGCCAAGGTGAGGCGCTTCGTGGAATTCCTGATCGAGCGCTTCGCTGCCGCTCAGGACTGGACTAACGCGCCTTAGGATCTTCGGGCATGCGCGGCGGACGCCACGCTGCGGGAAGCGGACCCGGCACGCGCAGGACGCGCAGCATGCGCAGCGCTCCTTCCTTGCGGCCTTCGCCACCACGGTAGTAGCCGGGAACGAGTACCGTCTCGTAGAAGCCCATCGCACGATAGAACTTACGCGCTTCATCGTTGCCCGCGCGGAGCTCGAGGTGAATGCTCGCGATGCCGGCGATGCGCGCCGATTCGGTCATCCATTCGAGCATGCGCTGGCCGATGCCGGTGCGGCGGTGCGACGGGCGCACCGCGAGAAGCACGAGGTGCGCGCGCTCATCGCCGAATTCCAGGATCGCGAAGCCGTTGATCGCGCCGCGGCTGGCGGGCGAGGACTTCGCATCGCACGCCACGATCGCGAGGGTTTCCCGGTCGCGAATAGCGCGCATGACCCGCGCGGCGTCGTATTTCCAGCCGAGCCCGGCCTCGATGAAGTCGCGCGACATGAGCGCAATGGGTTGCGCGTCGCGCGGCTCCGCCAGCCGAATGGTGATGGCCCGTGGGGTCATTTCCTGATTGTGCCATGATCCATCATTGGCGAAGGGAGAAAAAATGGAAAACGCCGATCCGTACGAGATCGAGAAAGTTCCGCTCTTCGGCAGCTTGCCGAGCAAGCAACTCGGTACCTTGAAGGACGCCGCGAGCCGCCGCTTGTACAAAGCCGGCGAAACGATTTTCCAGCACGGCGAGATTCCCGAGAACCTTTATGTCGTCGAGGAAGGCGTCGTCGACATCCTGCTGCCAGCGCAGGGCGGCGACATCATCGTGGCCACTTTTGAAAGGGGCTCATTCTTCGGCGAGCTCGCAGTGTTCGACCGTCAGGCGCGCACCGCCACGGCGCGAGCCGCCGTTGATACAAGCCTGATCTGCATTCCGCTCACGAGCGTGGCGCAGCTTCTCGACAGCCACGCCGGCGCGGCGCGTCATTTCATGAGCGTGGTGATCCACCGCCTGCGCGGCGCGAACGAGCTTTTGTCGCGACTTCAGATCAAGAACGTGAACGACCTCATCGAGGAACGCATGACCTTCGGCCAGAAAGTCGCCGACCTGGTCGCGCATTTCGGCGGCTCGTGGCCGTTCATCATCCTGTTCTTCGCGTTCCTCCTGCTCTGGGCCGGCATCAACACGACGCTCGTCCTCAGCCAGCCGCCCGATCCTTATCCCTACATCTTCCTCAACCTCTTGCTCTCGTGCCTCGCCGCGCTACAGGCGCCGGTCATCATGATGAGCCAGAACCGCCAGGCCATTAAGGATCGGCTGCAGGCCGACGAGGACTTCCGCGTGAACGTGAAGGCTGAGTTCGCGATCCAGCAGCTGCACCGCAAGATTGACGAGCTGCGCGCGGCGCTGCTGCACCAAACGCGGTCAACCTAGACGTAAATCATCTTCTTCGTCATGCCGCCGTCGACGATGTAGTTCTGCCCGCTCGCGAATCCGGCGGCGTCGGAGAGCAGGAAAAGAACGAACTCGGCGATATCCCGGTCGCGGCCGACGCGCCCGACCGGATGCTGCTCGTGGTCGCGCTTCTTCACGGCGGTGTGCGCGATCCATCCGGGGCTCACGCAGTTGACGCGTACCTGCGGCCCGAGACTCATGGCGAGCGCATGCGTAAGTGCAACGAGTCCGCCTTTGGCCGCCGCATATGCTTCGGTATCGGGCTCCGACTGCACTGCCCGCGTCGACGCGATGTTGACGATCGCGCCGCGCACACGCCGCAGATGCGGCGCAGCATGCTTGGTCATGAGGAATGCACCGGTAAGGTTCACGCCGATGCGACGGTTCCACTCGCGCAACGCGAGCTTTTCAACGGGCCCATTGTTCGGACCGCTGATGCCGCCGTTATTGACCAGTGCGTCCAGGCGACCGAAGTGCTTTACCACTCGGCGCACGCAGGCGCGAACCGCGGCTTCTTTCGAAATATCGCAGCGGATGAACAGCCTGCCGCCCTCGGCCGGCGATTTGACGTCGGCGATCGCGACTTTGTAGCCGCGCCTTGAGAGAAGCCGCGCGATATCGGCGCCAATGCCTTGCGCGCCACCCGTTACCAAGGCGGCCTTTTGGGGGTATTCTCGGGGCATAGAAGTGCGTAGCGCGGCTGTTCGCTTCAGGTCGGATTCTATTCGGGCCGGATAGGAGGATCGAGCGATGCAAGTCAAAGAAATCCTGCGAGTGAAAGGCAGTCGCCTCGTCAGTATCGAGCCTTCGGGCCGAGCGGCGGACGCCGTGTCGACAATGGCGAAGGACAACCTCGGATCGCTCGTCGTCGTCGATCAGGGTCGCATGGTCGGCATGCTCACGTTCCATGAGCTTCTGCAGGCTGTTGCAAAGCGCTCGGGCTCGCTCGGCGAAGTGCGCGTCGCGGACATCATGCAAAAAGACCCGGTGACGGCGACGCCCGAAATGGAAGTGAACGATCTCAGGCGCACCATGCTCGAAAGCGGCGCGCGCTATTTGCCGGTCATGTCCGACGGCAAGCTCCTCGGCGTGATCTCGTTCCGTGACGTCGCCAAGGCGGTCCTCGAAGAGCAGGACTTCGAGAACAAGATGCTGAAGGGCTACATCAAAAATTGGCCGGCGTAGTTTCCTAGCTGGCATCGTCGCGATCGGCGCTTCCGCGGCGGGCACCGCAAGAGCCGCGAGCGTAGCGCCTTGGCGCGGCTGGCCCGAGAGCTTCTGGAATCCCTGTCGCGCGGTGCTACCGCCGCGCCTCGCCAACCACCCACTCGTAGTGTCCGCGTGGGATGGAATCGATGCAGCGCACGTGTGGGACTCCCACGCACACCTGCTTGGCGACGGCGACTCAGCGAGCGGAATCTATGCGGATCCGCGCACGAAGAGCGTGCTCCATCCGACGCTCTATGCACGCCGCCGTTTCTTCCTGAATGGCGCTTGCGTGAACGACGTGCCCGGCAAAGTCGATCGTTCCTACGTTGAGCGCCTGCACCACCTCGCGGGCGAGATGCGGCCGGGATTCAAGATGCTGCTCTTCGCTTTCGAGCGCGCGCACGACGAGCAGGGCCGGCCCAATGTCGGCGAAACCGCGTTCTACGTTCCCGATGCGTACGCACGAGGCATCGCGAAGCAGTATCCACAGTATTTCGAATGGGTCGCGTCGATCCATCCTTATCGCGCCGATGCGGTCGAAGCGCTCGCCAGGGCGAAAGCGGAGGGTGCGCGCGCGGTGAAGTGGCTGCCGCAGGCGATGGGCATCGATCCGGCGTCACCCAAGTGCGATCGCTTTTACGCTGCGCTCGCAAAACACGATTTGCCGTTGATCTCGCATGCGGGCCTCGAGCGCGCCGTATTCGGTCAAGGCCTGCAGGACAACGCCAACCCGCTCAGGCTGCGCCGCGCGCTCGACGCCGGCGTGCGGGTAGTTGTGGCGCACTGCGCCTCCATGGGCGAGGACCGTGACCTCGATTTCGGCGGCACAGTCGAGAGCTTCTCTCTCTTTGCCCGCCTTATGGGCCAGCCGCGCTATGACGACCAGCTCTTCGGCGACATCTCCGCGATGCCGCAGTCGAATCGTGCCGGTCCGGCCCTCGCGCGCGTGATCGAGGAAGAGCGCTGGCACGCACGGCTCCTCAATGGTTCCGACTATCCGCTGCCTGGCGTCATGCCGATCTTCTCCGCCGACTATCTCGTCTCGCTCGGCCTGCTCGAGGCGAGTGCTGCGCCCGTGCTGCGCGAGATCCGCGAATACAATCCGCTGCTCTTCGACTTTGTGCTGAAGCGCAGTTTGCGCTCGCGCGGCAAGCGTCTCTCCGCTTCCATCTTCCAGACGCGGAGATTCTTCCAAGTAGAATCGGAAAGTCATGTCCGGCAATAGCTTCGGCCTTCTCTACTGCGTCACGTCGTTCGGCGAGTCGCACGGTCCGGCGTACGGTGGCGTGGTCGACGGCTGCCCGCCAGGAATGGCGCTCGCGGCTGCGGACATACAACGCGAGTTGGACAGAAGAAAACCAGGAAGCTCACGGCATGTGACGCAGCGGCGTGAAACGGATGCGATTGAAATCCTCTCCGGTGTGTACGAGGGCAAGACCACCGGCACGGCGATCGGCTTCCTCATTCGCAATGAAGACCAGCGCTCCAAGGACTATTCTGCGATCGCCGAGAAGTTTCGGCCGGGGCACGCCGACTACACCTATACGCAGAAATACGGTTTCCGCGATGCGCGCGGCGGCGGTCGCGCCTCGGCGCGCGAGACCGTGATTCGCGTCGCCGCCGGCGCGATCGCGAAGAAATGGCTCGGCGAGCGCTACGGCGTGAAGGTGCGCGGCTATCTCGCGCAGCTCGGGCGTACACCCATCCCGTTCCAGTCGTGGGATGCGGTCGACCAGAATCCGTTTTTCGCGCCGAACGCAGCAGTGGTAGCACAGCTCGAGAAGCAGGTGGACGAGCTCCGCGAGTCGGGCGATTCGTGCGGCGCGCGCGTGAATGTGGTCGCGAGCGGCGTGCCGGTCGGCTGGGGCGAGCCGGTCTACGGCCGGCTCGACGCCGACATCGCCGGCGCGATGATGGGTATCAATGCGGTGAAGGGCGTCGAGATCGGCGCGGGGTTTGGCGCCATCGCGCAAAAAGGCAGCGAGCACGGCGACGAGATGACGCCGAAAGGTTTCGCGTCGAACAACAACGGCGGCGTGCTCGGCGGCATCTCGAGCGGCCAGGACATCACCGTGTCGATCGCGCTCAAGCCCACGTCAAGCATCCGGCTACCCCGTCGCACGATCGACCGTCGGGGGAAACCTACGACCGTCGAGACGACCGGGCGCCATGACCCTTGCGTGGGCATCCGCGCGACGCCGATTGCTGAAGCGATGCTGGCGTGCGTGCTCATGGATCATGCACTGCGCCATCGCGCACAGTGCGGCGACGTGGAGCCGCCGGTCAGTTTTCGCTAGGTTTTGCGGGGTAGAAAAGACCCCCCAAATGACTTAGAGTTATGGGTACAAAACCCCCAAGAGAGAAGAACATGAGCAACAAGGGCCAGTTGCTACAAGACCCTTTTTTGAACACGCTGCGGAAAGAACACGTTCCCGTTTCGATCTACCTCGTGAACGGAATCAAGCTCCAGGGCCAGATCGAATCGTTTGACCAATACGTCGTCCTGCTGCGCAACTCGGTAACGCAGATGGTCTACAAGCACGCCATCTCCACGGTCGTGCCGTCGCGTCCGATCAACCTCGGAGCCGAGAAGGACGCCGAGTAGGTTGCCCCAAGAGAAGGTCCTACCCGCCGATCCGCGGGCGGCGGTCATTGTCTGTCTCGATTTCGGCGAAGACGACTACGAGGAGCGCGT
>JAFARH010000160.1 GCA_019245555.1 Betaproteobacteria bacterium | reverse complement strand
CGCAGCGGCGTGTTTGAAACACGCTCAGCCGCCCGCTTCTCATCTTCCCAAAGAGCGCGTGCGAATTCCGTCTTCACGAGGCCTGGCGCGATCGCGTTGATGCGAATGTTCTTTGGCCCCCACTCTGCGGCGAGGTTGCGTACCAGGTGGTGGCCCATCGCCTTCGACATGCCATAGGCGCCGATCACCGTGTTGGCGAGCAGGCCGCCAATCGAGCCGACGAGGATCAAGCTGCCGCCCGCGGGCATCGTCGGCAGCGTCATCTGCGCGAGCCAAAGAACGCTCTTCACGTTGTTCGCGACGATCTTGTCGAAGGCATCGTCCGCGATGCCGGTGAGCGGCCCGTAGTAGGGATTGCTCGCAGCGTTCGCCACCACGATGTCGATGTGCTGCCACTTTTTGCGCGTTGCATCAACGAGCGCCTGCAGGTCTTCTTTGCGCGAGACGTTGCAAGGCTGCGCGATCACGTCCAGGCCCTGGCCAGCCAATTCGGCGCGCGCCTGCTCGCAGGATTCGGCTTTTCGGCTCGAGATCGCCACTCTCGCGCCTGCGCGAGCCAGCTCTTCCGCTATCGATTTCCCGATACCGCGGGTCGAACCAGTGACCAGCGCGACCTTCCCCTTCAGATCGAAAAGAGATTTGCTCATTTCGCTATGTGGAACCTGGGATGACTAAGTTGACACATCGCTGCCGATGGCCAGAATAGCGAAACGCGAAACACCTCGCTTTAAACCCCAAGAATCAACCAGGAAGGAAATCGAATTCCCATGGGCGCACCAGAAACAGCACCTGCCGCACCCCTCGCCCCGCCGCCTGGCACGTTCAGCTACGAGCATGAGGGGGACCGGCAGTTTGCCACCACTCTTGCCCGCGGCCTCGAAGTCCTGCGTTGCTTCACGCCACTCGAGCCGCTGCTCGGCAACAAGGAAATCTCGGTGCGCACCGGGCTGCCGAAGCCCACGGTGTCGCGCCTCACGTACACGCTCACCAAGCTCGGCTATCTGCGCCACAACATGCGGCTCGGCAAGTACCAGCTTGGGTCCGCCGTGCTCTCCATCGGCTATCCGCTGCTCGCCTCGATGAATGTGCGCCAGGTAGCGCGGCCGCTCATGAAAGAGCTCGCCGACTACTGCGTGGGCTCAGTATCGATGGGCGTGCGCGACCGCCTCAACATGGTCTACGTCGAGTCCTGCCGCAGCGGTAACGGCATCACCACGCTGCCGGACATCGGCACGTCGGTGCCAATTTCGCACTCGGTGATCGGCCGCGCCTTCCTCGCTGCTTGCACTCCTCCCGAGCGCGAGGCGGTGCTGAACCACATGAAAGTGAAGGAGCCGGAATCGCACCGCAAGTACCGCGCCCCGATCGACAAGTCGCTCGAAGACATCCGCGCGCGCGGCTTCTGCGCGTCGAGCGGCGAGCTGCGCCGCGAAGTGCACGCCGTCGGCGTGCCGATGCGGCGCACGGTGGACGGCGAGATCGTCGCCTTCAACTGCATCGTGCCCGCGTTCATGGTGAAGAAAGGCCAGCTCGAGGACGATCTCGGGCCCCGCCTCGTCGCCATGGTGCGGAACATCGAAGCGAACCTGGGGCTGCACTGACCGAAAAGGCCCTCGAGGCCTTGGGCGCGCAGGGCCTGCGCGTCCTCATCATCCTGCTGCTCGCGTGGTTACTGCGGGCAGCAGCGAAGCACCTCATCAGCATCTTCCGCACGCACATGGCCCGGCGCACCGGGCCCGATGAGCTGACGCGCATCGAAACGCTCGCACGCGTCTTTCAATACGCCGCGAGCTTCGTCATCCTGATCGTCGCCGGCACGCTGATCCTCGATACGTTTGGCCTCTCAGTCGCGCCCGTGCTCGCCACGGCTGGCGTCGCCGGACTTGCCATCGGCTTCGGTGCGCAGAGCCTGATCAAGGATTACTTCACCGGCTTCTTCATCCTCGTCGAAGACCAGATCCGCGAGGGCGATGTGGTCGAGCTGCTCGGCAAAGCTGGCGTGGTCGAGGAAGTCACGCTGCGCTATGTGCGGCTGCGGGACGGCGACGGCTTCGTGCACTTCGTGCCGAATGGCGAGATCAAGCTGGTGACGAACCGCACGCGAGGCTTCGCGCGCGCGGTGATCGACGTGGGCGTCGGCTATGGCGTGGACATCGAG
>JAFARH010000137.1 GCA_019245555.1 Betaproteobacteria bacterium | reverse complement strand
CTTGCGTCTCACGAATTCCCTTCGGCCCTCCGAAGTAGATATCGCCGGTGAGTTCGCGCACGATCAGGATGTCGAGTCCCGCGACGACATCGGTCTTCAGCGCGGACGCCGATGCAAGCTCCGGATGCACCTGCGCCGGCCGCAGGTTCGCGAAAAGACCCAATTCCTTGCGGAGCCCAAGGATTGCCTGCTCGGGACGCTTCGCGCGCGGCAACTTGTCGAAGCGGGGGTCGCCAACGGCGCCGAAGAGCACCGCATCGGCCGCCTTCGCGAGCGCCAGTGTTTTCGGAGGCAGCGGATCACCCGACGCCTCGTAGCCCGCACCGCCAACCGGCGCCTGCTCGAACTCGAGCGGCAGGCCGAGCTTGCGCAGGACCTTTTCGGCCTCGCGAATGATCTCCGGCCCGATGCCGTCACCGGGTAGAACGGCGACCCTCATCTTAGAAATACCAGGGAAGCTGCGTTTTTCGCCGCGCCTCGAACGCGCGGATCTTGTCCGCGTGGCGCAGCGTGAGGCCGATCTCGTCGAGCCCGTTCACCAGGCAGTACTTGCGGAAAGGATCGATGTCGAAGTGCATGCTGAGCGACTGGTTCGTCGTCGAGACGGTCTGCTGCTCGAGGTCGACCACCAGACGAAAACCCGGGAACGCATTGCACTCGTGGAACAGGCGATCGACTTCGCTCTCGGTGAGGATCACCGGAAGGAGTCCGTTATTGAAGCTATTAGTGAAGAAGATGTCGGCGTAAGACGGCGCGATCACGCACCGGAAACCCCAATCGACGAGGGCCCATGGGGCATGCTCGCGCGAGGAGCCGCAGCCGAAATTCCTGCGCGAAAGGAGGATTGTCGCGTCCTTGAAGCGCGGCTGGTTCAAAACGAAATTCGGATCTTTCTTGCGCCAGTCGCCGAAGAGGCCTTCGGCAAAGCCGGTGCGCTTGATCGACGCGAGGTATTGCTTCGGGATGATCTGATCGGTGTCGACGTTCGCGCGGTCGAGCGGCGCGACGAGGCCGTTCACGACGGTGAATTTTTCCATCGCTAACTCCACCGCCTGATGTCAACGAAGTGACCGGCGATTGCTGCGGCAGCGGCCATGGCCGGGCTCACGAGGTGCGTGCGACCGCCGACGCCTTGGCGACCTTCGAAATTGCGGTTCGAGGTCGACGCGCAGCGCTCGCCTGCATCGAGCCGATCCGGATTCATGCCGAGGCACATCGAGCAGCCGGGCTCGCGCCATTCGAAGCCCGCCTCGCGGAACACGCGATCGAGACCTTCTTTCTCTGCCTGCTCCTTCACCATTCCGGAACCGGGCACGACCATCGCGAGTTTTACGTTGGATGCGACGCGCTTGCCTTTGACAACAGAAGCCGCAGCGCGGAGGTCCTCGATGCGCGAGTTGGTGCAAGAGCCGATGAAAACCTTGTCGATGCGGATGTTCGTGATCGGTGTCCGCGGGTGAAGGCCCATGTACTGGAGCGCGCGCTCCATGCCTTCGCGGCGCAGGCTGTCCTTCTCCTTGTCGGGATCGGGCACCGTGTCATCGACCGCGACAACCATCTCGGGCGAAGTGCCCCAAGTGACGTGCGGCTTGATATCGCGCGCATCGAGCGTCACTTCGCGATCGAATTTCGCATCGGGATCGCTCTTCAGCGTGCGCCAATAGACGACGGCCTGGTCCCACTCGCGGCCCTGCGGTGCGAAGCGACGGCCGCGCAGGTATTCGATCGTCGAGTCGTCGACGCCGATCATGCCCGCGCGCGCGCCGGCCTCGATCGCCATGTTGCACACCGTCATGCGGCCTTCCATCGAGAGCGAGCGGATGGTGCTGCCGGCAAATTCGATCGCGGAACCAGTGCCGCCCGCGGTACCGATCTTGCCGATGATGGCAAGCACGACGTCCTTCGCCGTCACGCCGCGCCCGAGCGGGCCTTCGACGTTGACACGCATGTTCTTCATCTTCTTCGTCACCAGGCACTGCGTCGCGAGCACATGCTCGACCTCCGAAGTGCCGATGCCATGCGCCAGGCAAGCAAACGCTCCATGCGTGCTGGTGTGCGAGTCGCCGCACACCACCGTCATTCCCGGAAGCGTCGCGCCCTGCTCCGGCCCAATCACGTGGACAATGCCCTGGCGCTTATCCAGGTACGGAAAATAGACCTTGGCGCCGAACTCTTTCATGTTCGAGTCGAGCGTCTCAATCTGCAGGCGCGCGAAAGAATCCTTCACGCCGCCAAGTCCTTCATCCCAGTTCGTGGTCGGTGTGTTGTGGTCGGCGGTCGCGACGACCGAATCCACGCGCCATGGCTTACGGCCTGCCACGCGCAACCCTTCGTACGCTTGCGCGCTGGTCACCTCGTGGACGAGGTGTCGGTCGATGTAAAGGAGCGCCGTGCCGTCGTCCTCGATGTGGACGACGTGGCTATCCCAAAGCTTGTCGTAAAGAGTCTGCGGCATTCCCGGTTTCCGCACTGCGGGAACCGGGAATTATGATCTATTTTCCGGCGCTTGCGGTGGCCGGCTTCGCCGCCGCCTGATAGAGCGGCATCACTTTGTCGGCATCCTTTGTAACGTCGGCGATGCGGCTTTCATTCGACGGGTGCGTCGAGAGGAATTGCGGCGGTTGGCCGCCACCGGCGAGCTTGCTCATCTTCTGCCAGAGGTTGACGGCTTCATGCGGGTCGTAGCCCGCGCGCGCCATCAGCTCCACGCCGATGCGGTCCGCTTCCGTTTCCTGGGTACGGTCATGCGGCAACTCGATCGTCACGTCGGCAATGGTCTGGGCGAGTTGCGTGTTTACGCCGGTCAGCGCACCGACGATTCCCGCCCCGACCTGTTCAACCATCTGCCGCGATGCCTGCTCGCGACCATGCTCGCGCAGCGCGTGGCCGATCTCATGGCCCATAACCGCGGCAAGCTCACCATCGGTTGGATGCAATTGGTCGATCAGGCCGGTGTAGACCGCGATCTTCCCTCCCGGCATGCACCACGCATTGACCTCCTTGGTTGAGAGCACATGGATCTCCCACTTCCAGCCAGGTGCATCGGATCGGAGAGCGCCCGTTGCGGGGATCAGCCGGCTCGCGATCGCCTTGACGCGCGCGACCGTAGCGGGATCCTTATCGAGCGCGTTCTGCTGCTGCGCCTGCTTAAGCACATCGGCATACGCTTTGTCGGCGCTCTGGTTGACGGCATCCGACGACACCATCATGTGCTGTTTGCGATCGACGCCGACCGCGCTTTCCTTGGTCGTTTCGACCGTCTGGCAGCCGGCCGCCAACGCGGCGAGCACAAGCGAAATCAATAATTTGCGTTTCATGCGAACCTCATAGCCCTTTCCGTCTCAACGGATAGGCAAAAAGCAGGCCCGCTGCCGCGGCAACCGACGAAACGGTGAATGCGAAGCCGGGGCTCGCCGCTTCCCATGCCCAGCCGGCGGCAACCGCACCCACAGCACCACCCGCGCCGTAGCCGATGCTCGAAAAGAGGCTTTGACCGCGCGCTTGTGCCTGCGGCGGAAACACTCGATGGATGGCGGCGACAGCAGCGGCGTGGAACGAACCGAAAGTCGCAGCGTGCAAAAGCTGCGCAGCGACGAGCAGGATGAGCCAGTCGGCTGCCCAGCCGATGACGAGAAAGCGCACCACACCGCACGCGGCGCTGGCAATGAGGATCGTGGAGAGTTCGAAGCGGCGGAAGAAGGCAGGCAGAAAAAGAAACACCGCAATCTCGCCGAGCACACCCAGCGTCCAGAGGAATCCGATCAGCGACCCTTCA
>JAFARH010000085.1 GCA_019245555.1 Betaproteobacteria bacterium | reverse complement strand
TGTTCGGAGAACGCATAACGCTTCACGCGGAGCTTCTCCGACGCGTAAGCCACGTCCCATGCCTCCAGCTTCTCGATGCCAAGCTCGCGCCGCGCAAACTCGCGGAGCTCCGCGGCGTCCTTTTCCGCGAATGGACGTGAGCGCTTGCCGAGGTCCTGGAGAAATTCGAGCACCTGGGCCGGCGACTCGGCCATCTTCGGTACGAGCGATACCTCGGCGTAGTTGGCGTAACCAAGGAGCGAAGCAAGCTCGCGCCGCAGCTCGACGATGCGTGCGACGAGCGCCGTGTTGTCCCACTCCGTCTTACCGAATTCCGAAGCGCGCGTGACGCTCTCGCGGTACATCGTCTCGCGCAGCTTCCGATCGTCCGCGTATTGCATCACCGGCATGTACGAGGGCGCGTGCAGCGTGAACTTGTAGCCGGCTTTGCCGTCTTTCTCGGCCGCTTCGCGCGCGGCATCCCGCACGTCCTCCGGAATACCTCCGACGCGCTTCTCATCGACCACGAGTGCGAACGCCTTGGTGGCGTCGAGCAGATTTTCGGAGAACCTGGCCGCCGAGCGCGCCAGCTCCTCCTGTATTGCGGCGAAGCGCGCCTTCTTCTCCGACGGCAAGTCGGCGCCGCCCAGCCGGAAGTCGCGCAGCGCGTTCTCCACGATTCGTTTGCGTGCAGGTGAAAGCGAGGCAAATGAGGGCGACGCTGCGAGGTGCTTATATTTCTCGAACAGAGCCTGGTTTTGACCCAGCTCGGTCCAGTATTGCGTCACCTTGGGAAGGTTGGCGTTGTACGCCTCGCGCAATTCCGGGCTGTCGAGCACTGCGTGCAGGTGAGCGACCTGGCCCCACGCGCGTCCCATGCGCTCGTTCGCGTCTTCTAACGGCGCAACGAACGCGTCCCAGGTGACCGGCGCGGCGGTTACGCGCTCAACTGTCGAGCGACCGTCGGCGAGGAGCTGGTCGACTGCCGGCGCGACGTGATCTGGTTTCAGCTCGCCGAAGCGAGGCAAGCCGGAGAAATCTAGGAGCGGGTTCATTAGTGGGAGGCGCTTGCGGCGCGTAAGCAGTTTTCCAAAAGCATGGCGATGGTCATCGGCCCGACACCGCCGGGCACGGGTGTGATCCAGCCGGCGACTTCACTGGCGCTCGCGAACTCGACATCGCCAGCGAGTGAGCCATCGGTAAGGCGGTTCACGCCGACGTCGATTACGCAGGCACCCGGCTTGACCATGCGACCGGTGACTAGCTTCGCACGGCCAACGGCTGCTACCAGTATGTCGGCGCTCCGCGCGATATTTTCAAGATCCTTGCTCTTCGAATGGCAGATCGTGACGGTCGCGTCGCGCTGAAGCAGGAGCAGCGAGAGCGGCTTGCCAACGATGTTCGAGCGGCCAATGACGACGGCGTGCGCGCCGGCAATCGCCACGCCGGCATGGTCGAGAAGGCGCATCACGCCGGCGGGCGTGCAGGGAACCATGCGCGGTTTACCAGCAAGCAGTGCGCCGAGGTTCGATTCGTGGAAGCCGTCGACATCCTTCGCCGGCGCGACGCTCTCGAGCACCCTGTCGGCGTGGATCTGCTTGGGCAACGGCAGCTGCACGAGGATGCCGTGGATGTCGGAGTCGTCGTTCAGCGCGAGCACGCGGTCGATGAGCGCTTCCTCGCTCACGTTCGCGGGCAGCTCGTACATCTCCGAGCGCACACCGGTCTCTTCGCAGGCACGCACTTTATTGCGCACGTAGACGCGCGAGGCCGGATTGTCTCCTGCAAGGATCACTGCCAGGCCGGGACGTATGCCGCGCTGCGCAAGCGCCTCGACATCTCGCTTCACCGCGGCACGCACCTTTGCCGCGAGCGATTTTCCGTCGAGAATGCGCGCGGCCATGGGGGCGCGCAGTCTAGCATTGCAGGCGTTTTCTGGTTAAGCTTGCCGCGCCCCCCGCAGCACATCGATCGGAATACAAAAGCCTATGTCCGCCGTGCCGCAATTTCCTGCCGCTAACGATCCTGATGCGCTCGAGACCCAGGAGTGGCTCGACGCCCTCGAAGCAGTCCTCGAGCGAGAGGGCCCCGATCGCGCGCACTACCTGCTCGAGCGCTTGATCGACAAGGCGCGCCGTTCCGGCGCGCACATTCCGTTCTCGGCCAACACCGCATACGTAAACACGATTCCACCGCACATGGAGGAGCGCTCGCCGGGCAACGTGGCGCTCGAGGAGCGCATTCGCTCCATCTGCCGCTGGAATGCGATGGTTATGGTGGCCCGTGCGAACAAGAGCGATGACGAGCTCGGCGGCCACATCGCGAGCTTTGCTTCTGTAGGCACGCTCTTCGGCACCGGCCAGCAGCACTTCTGGCACGCGCCGAGCGAAGGACACGGCGGCGACCTGATTTATTTCCAGGGACACTCTTCGCCGGGCGTTTATGCGCGTTCGCTGATGGAAGGGCGCCTCTCCGAGGATCGGTTGCTGAATTTCCGTCGCGAAGTCGACGGTAAGGGTGTTTCTTCCTATCCGCATCCGTGGCTCATGCCGGATTACTGGCAATTCCCCACGGTATCGATGGGACTCGGCCCGATCCAGGCCATCTACATGGCGCGCTACCTCAAGTACCTCGAGGCGCGTGGCTTGGCGCAAACCGCGAATCGCAAAGTGTGGGTCTTCTGTGGTGATGGCGAGATGGACGAGCCGGAGTCGCTCGGCGCGATCGGTCTCGCATCGCGCGAGAAGCTCGACAACCTCATATTCGTCGTGAACTGCAACCTGCAGCGCCTCGACGGTCCGGTGCGCGG
>JAFARH010000411.1 GCA_019245555.1 Betaproteobacteria bacterium | reverse complement strand
CGGCGCGCGTCGGCTCGTTGATGGCCTGCGCGTAACGCTCGCTGTCCTTGCGCGGAGCGTCGCCGGGCTTCGTGAACTGCTCCTGCACCTTCGGGTCGCCCATCATCGCGATCGTCATGTCGTCGATCTGCAGGTAGCGGCAGCCCGCCTTGTAGAGGTCGGCGATTTCCTCGCGATAGCAGCGTGTGAGGTCCGCCCAGAATTCTTCGACGTCCGGATAGACCTTCTTCAGCGACGCCCGGTCGGCGCGCGCGTGCAGCATGGCGGGCGAGGGCATCGTGAACTTGGGGACGCCCTTCGTCACGACCGATTTCAAAAACTTGAAATGGTCGAGCATGCTCGGCTTCGTGCGCTTGAGCTTGCCCGAGATCACCATGAACGGCGGCTGCTCCTCGGTGTTCTTGAACTCGGCGCCCTTCGCGTACTGCGGCTGCGTCAGGTCGACGCCGTCGAAGCCGTGCAGGAAGTCGATGTGCCACCAGTCGCGGCGGAACTCGCCGTCGGTGATCGACTGCAGGCCGACGTCCTCCTGGAGCTTGACGACCTTGCGGATGTGCTCGTCTTCAGCCGCTTTTAGTTTTTCTTTTGAAATTAGATTTTTTTTGAACTGCGAACGCGCCTCGTGCAGCGCTTGCGGGCGCAGGAGGCTTCCCACGTGGTCCGCCCGGAAAGGCGCGTTCATGCAGCTTCTTTGAGGGCCAGGGCCTTGTCGGTCGCTTCCCAGGAGAACTCCGGCTCCTCGCGGCCGAAGTGGCCGTACGCGGCCGTCTTCTCGTAGATCGGGCGCAGGAGGTCGAGCATCTGGATGATGCCCTTCGGCCGCAGGTCGAAGTTCGCCTGCACGATCTTGGCGAGCTTCTCGTCGGAGAGCTTGCCCGTGCCCTCGGTCGTCACCATGACGCTCGTCGGCTTGGCCACCCCGATCGCATACGACACCTGCACGAGGCACTTTGAGGCGAGTCCCGCGGCGACGATGTTCTTCGCGACGTACCGGGCGGCGTACGCGGCCGAGCGGTCGACCTTGGAGGGATCCTTGCCGGAGAACGCGCCGCCGCCGTGCGGCGCCGAGCCGCCGTAGGAGTCGACGATGATCTTGCGCCCGGTGAGCCCGCAGTCGCCCTTCGGGCCGCCGATCTCGAACTCGCCGGTCGGGTTGACGAGGTACTTCACCTTGCCCTTCACGAGGTTCTTCGGCAGCACCGGCTTGATGATCTGCTCGATCACCGCCTCCTCGAGCTGCTTGTGCTTGCCCGACATGTCGGGATGGTGCTGCGTGGAGAGCACGACTGTCTCGATCGAGTCGGGGCGGCCGTTCACGTACTTGATCGTCACTTGCGACTTGGCATCCGGCCGCAGCCACGGCAGGCGTCCGTCGCGGCGCACTTCCGACTGGCGCTCGACCAGACGGTGCGAGAGGTAGATCGCCATCGGCATGAGAGCCGGCGTCTCGTCGCACGCATAGCCGAACATGAGGCCCTGGTCGCCGGCGCCCTGGTCGAGGTCGAGGCCCTTGCCTTCGTCCACGCCCTGCGCGATGTTGGGCGACTGCTCGCCGTATGCGAGCTGCACGGTGCAGCCGGCGGCGTCGAAGCCGAGCGCCGGATCGGTGTAGCCGATGCGCTTGATCGTCTTGCGCGCGACGGCGGCATAGTCGACCTTCGCGCGCGTGGTGACCTCGCCGGCGAGCACGACGAGGTTGTCCTTCACCAGCGTCTCCGCCGCGACGCGCGAGCGGGGGTCCTGGGCTAGAATCGCGTCGAGCACCGCGTCGGAGATCTGGTCGGCGACCTTGTCCGGATGGCCCTCGGTCACCGATTCCGACGTGAATGTGTAGCTGCTGGTCATTGCTGCTCCATACTCCGGTACTTGGACAACAGGACGTCGGTCGCCGCGTCCAACACCGCGGCCGCGACAGCCCGCTTGGTCGTGAGTGGCACCGCCCGTTCGGTACCGTCAGCCCCCAGGATGACCACGCTGTTGGTGTCGTGGGCAAATCCGACACCGGGGGCG
>JAFARH010000349.1 GCA_019245555.1 Betaproteobacteria bacterium | reverse complement strand
GATGAGATCTTTGCGCAGCACGTTCCCAGGGCGCACACGGACGGCGATGCGGTCGTCTACTTCAGGAAGAGCGACGTCGTGCACATGGGCGACGTCATGTTCAACCAGCTCTATCCAGTCATCGACACCTCGAGCGGCGGAACCGTGGAGGGTGTCATCGCCGCGGTGGATCGCGTGCTGCCGTCTGTCGGCGAGCGCACGCGGGTGATCCCGGGGCATGGCCCGCTTGCGAACCGCGCCGATCTGCAGGCCTATCGCGACATGCTGGTGAAGGTCTCCGGGCGCATTCGCGATCAGCTGCGCGCGAAGAAGACGCTCGAGCAGGTCCAGGCGTCGAAGCCGACGGCCGATTTCGACGCCACTTGGGGCAAAGGCTTTCTCAACCCGGACAAATTCGTCGAGATGCTCTACAAGAACATGGAGAAGCGCACGCAATGAAGCGCATCGCCGTCCTCACCTCCGGCGGCGATGCACCAGGAATGAACGCCGCGGTGCGCGCAGTGACGCGCGGCGGACTCGCGCGCGGCTGGGAGGTATACGCGATTCGCAATGGCTACCAGGGCCTGCTCGACAACGTGTTCGAGCAGATGCTCGCCCGCAACGTCGGCGGCATCATCCAGTCGGGCGGCACGGTGCTCGGCAGCGCGCGCTGTCCCGAGTTTGCGAAACCCGCGGGCCGTGCAAAGGCGCTCTCCAACCTCCGCGCGAGGAATATTGACGCGCTGGTGGTGATCGGCGGCAACGGCTCGCAGTCGGGCTCGGCGAGCCTCGCGGCCGAGGGCTTCCCGGTGGTCGGCGTGCCGTCGACCATCGACAACGACCTCTACGGCAACGACGTCAGCATCGGCTGCGATACGGCGATCAACATCACGCTCGAGGCGATCGATCGGCTGCGCACCACGGCGTCATCGCACCAGCGCGCCTTTGCCGTGGAGACGATGGGACGCAATTGCGGCTACATCGCGCTCATGTCCGGCATCGCCGGCGGCGCAGAAGTCATCGCGCTGCCCGAGCACGAGCTCAAGCCCGCGGACGTGGCCGGGCGGCTGCGCGCCGCTTACCAGCGCGGCAAGACGCATGCGCTCGCCGTGATCGCCGAAGGCGCGAAATGCGGCGTCAAGGAGCTAATGGAGTACTACGGCGCGCATCGCAAGGACATCGGTTTCGACCTGCGCGTCACGCGCCTCGGTCACGTCGTGCGCGGCGGGATTCCGACGGCGGCCGATCGCGTGCTCGCGACGCGCCTCGGCGCGGCGGCGGTCGAGACGCTCGCGCAAGGCAGGCACGGCGTGCTCGTTGGCATCGTCAAGGGCGATACGGCGGTGACGCCGCTCGCCGAGATCGCGGGCAAGATGCGCCCGGCAGACGCGAGCCTTCTCGAGCTTGCCCGGGTAATGGCGATCTAGGGAGCGAGTTGGGTGAGCGTGCTGACGTCGCGCACTTCGTACGCACATTCAGCACGAGAGTCGGTGCGCGCCATCGGCTCGATCCGCAGCCGATAGAAGCCCTCGGTCCCCGCCAGCTGCACGATGTAGTCCTTGCCTTCGCGGTCCACCGAGCGGGTGCGGCTGCGCTCCCATGAGATGCCGAGCTTCTCGGCATCGGCGGCGAAGCAGCTCGAGCCGACGTAGCCGAGGATCGAGACGAGCGCCGCGTCCTCCAGGGCGAAGGGAGCGAGCACGCTGTACGACGTGCCCTCGTAAGGCACCTGCGCGCCCTCGATGGGTCCGGCGCAACGCCAGCGGGTCTCGCCGGAGGCGCAGAACGCCACCCAGATCCGCGCGAGCCCCGTGCTGCTCGCTTGCGGTGCAGGTCGCTCGAAGCGCGCGAGCTTCTTGCCGGGGGCGACCTCATCGATGGACACGAGCTGGTACACGTTCGCATCCCGGGGAAATTCGCTCGCCATTGCCACGAGCAGCGGATCTTCGGGCTTCGGCGGGGGCTCGCGCGTGGCGCAGCCGCAGGCGGTGACGAGGGCGAGGGCGAATAGTCTACGCACGGTATACACGGTTGATTCCTGTGGTGAGATGGTCGGCGGCGATGCCGTAGAGGTGGAGCGACACGACCCGCGTGCGCCCTCGGTTGGCGACGCGGTGGATCATCTTCTGCTCGAGGTCGCGCTCGGCGAGATCGCCCGGCCGATAGACGAGCGTGTGCTTCACCGCGAGATCGGGGTCGAACTGATCCTCGGTCAGCTCGCCTTCGGCGACGCCGTACAGGCACCAGACGTGGTGGCCATGCACGGCGCTCACTTGCCCGGGCAGCCAGGTGATCGCCGTGATGACGAACGCGTCCTTCGGGTCGATATAGAGCAGGTGGCGCATGTAGGCCTTGGGGTCGCCCACGCGGTGCTCGGGCCGCAGCCACGTCGGCTTGCGCAGCGCGACGTGCAGCGTCTCCTCGAGCTCGGCGAAATCCTGGTGCTCGGCCGCGCGCGCGAGGCGCGCGAGGGCGGGGTGGATCGGGTTCACGCCAACCCTTCCATCACCTGGACCGAGACCGATTCGCCCGCCTTGACGGCGCCGCGCTCATGCTCGAGCACGACGAAGCAGTTCGCCTCCGCCATCGAGCGGAGAACGCCGGATCCCTGTTGCCCCGTGATGCGCACCTTCCACTCCCCCCCATCCCTGAAGAGCACGCCACGCTGATATTCGGTGCGACCGGGTACTTTGCGCAAGTTCTCGGCGGCGGTGGCGCGAAGGAGCGGGATCGCGTAGTCATCCTGCCGGCCGGAGAGGTGGAGCAGGGCATCGCGCACGAACTGGTAGAAGGTGACCATCACGGCCACGGGATTCCCCGGCAGCCCGAAGAGGTAGGCGTTGCCGATGCGCCCGAAGGCCATCGGCCGGCCGGGGCGCATCGCGATCTTCCAGAAGAGCACTTCACCCAGCTTTGCCATCAGGTCCCGGATGAAGTCGGCTTCGCCTACCGAGACACCGCCGGTGGTGATGATCGCGTCCGCCTTGACGGCCTTGCGCAGCGCCGCCTCCAGCGCCTGCGGGTCGTCGCGCACCACGCCGAGGTCCTCGATCTCCACGCCGAGCCGCGCCAGCATTCCATGCAGCGTATAGCGGTTGGAGTCGTAGACCTCGCCCTCTTTGAGCCTTGTACCGATGGAGGCGAGCTCGTCACCGGTGGAGAAGAATGCCACGCGTACTTTGCGCTTCACCTGCACTTCGCCGATGCCGAGGGACGAGATGAGCCCGAGCTCCGCGGGCCGCAGATATTTCCCGGGCGTTAGAACCGGCGCGCCGATCTTCAGGTCCTCGCCCGCATAGCGCACGTTCTGCGCGCGCTTCTGTCCCGGCGGCACGGTGATGCGATTGCCGTCGCGCTTCACCACCTCCTGGATGACGACAGTGTCCGCGCCGGCGGGCATAACGGCGCCGGTCATGATGCGAACGCACTGGCCGGAGCCGACGGCCCCACTGAATGGTTTGCCCGCCAGCGCTGTGCCGATTTCGGTGAGCGGCTTTTCGATGTCCGCGAAGCGAAGGGCGTATCCATCCATTGCCGAGTTGTCGTGCGACGGCACATTGATGTCCGGCACGATCCCCTGCGCGAGCACCCGGCCGAGCGCTGCGCGCACCGGAACCTTTTCGGTGTCGCTGATCGGCGTGATGCAGGCGCGCATCGCTTCGCGCGCTTTATCGACACGCAGCGCGTCCGGATCGTAGCCCTCGAGGCCGCTGATGATCTGGATGATGCGCTTCATGAGTTCTTCAGCTCGTCGAGCGTATTGATGTTGCGGAATGCATCCGCTTCGTCGTCGAAGTTCACCTCTACGGTCTGCAGCGACGCGTACCACGCATCGATCTTCCGCCCGCCACCGGCGAGAAACGCCTGCAGGTTTGCCGCCACCTCGCGCCGGACGAGCGCGAATACCGGATGCGGCTGGTCGCCGGTCTTGGCCACGGCGAGATCGTTGTCGCCGAGCGCGCGCTGCAGTCGTGCTACCAGATCATCGGGCAGGAACGGTGAATCACAGGGTACGGTCGCAGCGATGGGTCGGGAGACGGCGCCGAGCCCGGCGTGTA
>JAFARH010000239.1 GCA_019245555.1 Betaproteobacteria bacterium | reverse complement strand
TCCATGCGCGTATTCATGCCCTCGTTCAGGAGGTGCTTCAGCAGCCCCTGGCGCGCCATCTCCCACGGCATGTCTTCCGGATGCACGACCTTCTTGCGCTTGGCGTTGCGTGCCGGCGCTGTCGTCGCGTCATCGAGCAGCGCCTGGTAGAGCTTCTGGTTGTTGCGGCCTCTACGCCAGGCCTTGGATTCGTCCCATGCCATCGATGTTTCTCCTCGTTGCCTATTCGTGATTGAAGTTCTGCTCTTCTTCACGCACCTTGTGCGGCGCCGCGCCGGCCGCCGGTTCCGTCGGCCGCGGCTCGACGAGGTGCTGGAAGAGCATGTTCATGAACATGAACATCGGCTTCGTCTTGATGACGAGCGCGCGAGCGGGTTTGTCCTTGCTCGCGTTGAAGTGCTGGTGCACGCAGTTGTTATGAACGATGGCGATGTCACCCGCCTTCCAGTCGTAGCGCACGCCGTCGTGGATCTCGTAGCCCACGCCGTCGAGGATGTAGAACGCCGCCTCGTTCACGTGGCCGTGCTTCTGCGACTTGCCGCCGGGCGCGTACTCCTCGAGGTGGAGATGGAACATCTGGCTGATGCCATCTTTCGGCTCCACGTAGTGACGGCTGTAGGTCTGCGGGCCGTCGACGAACTTGAGCTCCTTGCCCTTGCGCACGCGGGGCATTGACCGCAGGCGCTTCAGCTCGTCCTTGAGGCTGTACTGGCCTTGAATGCCGCGAACGAAGACGCGGTCTTTCTTGCTGTGATAGTGCGACTCGGTGCCCTTCTTAGCCGGCTCTGTCGCCGACCTTTCCTTCACTTTCGTATCCATCACCATAACCTCTCACCAGACTCAAGTTTCATCAGCATCTCGTGCTGGAATTCAGGCGGCCCGAAACCGAAGCGCTCGCCCTTCTGCTCGTAGAAAAACGGCGCGCCGCTCTGCGTGCTGAAGCTGCGCATCCACGTCAGCAATTGCTCGTCCGGATCGCGTCCCGCCGATCGCAGGATATACGCCGGCCGATTGCGCCATTTAGTTCCGACGATCATCACGCCCAGGCGATCCGGCCGGAACGAATCCGGGAACGGGCTGCTCTTCGCGAGCCAACCGCAGATGAAACGCCGGCACGGCTCCTGCGGCCGCTCGTCGTAGATCGTGCAGCATCCGTCGCCGCGGAAGTGGCACGGCACGCCCTCCTTCATCTCGTAGCCGCGGATCGTGCCTTCTACCCAGCCGTCGCAGCAGGCCGTGCACGTCCCGCAGTGGCGTTGTTCTACCGGCGCCAGCGCTATCACTGCGCCACAGCACTTCTTGTATTTTTTGCCGCTGCCGTAAGGACATGGATCGTTTCGTCCCACGCTCATTTTGCGGCGCTCAGTATACCCGTCCCACTCTGGCGAAACCCATTCGATATAGAGGAACGCGGCGGAACCTCACGATCCGCACCGTCGCTAAGTTGATCTAGCTTAAGAGCGCCACGGGCGAACGGGCCCAGCCTCCGCGGATGACGATCACACAGCGCATCGACGCGATCACGGCGATCTCCGCCGAGCGCCTGAGTGACCGGCCACCGGCACCGCGCTCCGTGAAGATTGAAATCTCGGGACGCTGTAACTACGCGTGCGGATTTTGCGCGCTGCGCACGCGGCCGCAACAACCCAGACGGGACATGGATCTCGAGCTCTTCATGAAGATCACCCGCGAGATGCGCCACGCCGGCGTCGAGGAGATCGGGCTTTTCTATCTCGGCGAATCGTTCATCAATCCGGATCTTCTCGTCGCCGCCTGCCGCCATGCCAAGCTCGAGCTTGGCTTTCCGTACGTTTTTCTGACCTCGAATGCGTCCCTTGCCTCGCCGGGCATCGTCGAGCGCCTGATGCAGTACGGCCTCGATTCGCTGAAATGGTCGGTGAATGCGGCCGACGCGGCGCAATTTGTCGAGCTAATGGGCGTCAAGCCGCAGCTCTTCGGCGATGCGCTAGCCAATATCCGTGCGGCGCACGAGGTACGCCGCCGGGGCGGCTACCGCACGGGCTTGTTCGCTTCATCCATCCGCTACGACGGCGCGCAGCTCGCGAAGATGGAGAAGCTGCTCGAGGAACGGGTAATCCCTTACGTGGACGAGCATTATTGGTTGCCGCTCTATTCGATGGCCATGCGCTCTTCCGAGCTGCGGAAGAACCTCGGCTATGTGCCTACGCACGGCAATTCCGGCCGCTACGACCCGCGCACTGGATTGCCGACGCGCTCGCCTCTACCGTGCTGGTCTGTATTCACCGAGGGGCATGTGCGCGTGGACGGCCATATGTGCGCGTGCTGCTTCGGTTCGGACAGCCGCTTCGATGTCGGCGACCTCAGCCGCGATTCGTTCATGGACGTCTGGCACGGTCCGGAGATGCGCGAGATCCGCGCAGCGCAGATAAGGACTGAGCGCGACG
>JAFARH010000236.1 GCA_019245555.1 Betaproteobacteria bacterium | reverse complement strand
AAAGCACATCGAAAACCTGTTTTGCGGCCTTGCTGTTTATCGTTTGATCGCCGATGCGAGTTAGTAAGCCGGCCAGCATTGCGGGCGATATATGTGAGCGTTCGATCCCGATGCCGTTCTCGTTCAACGACGCAGCTAACTGCCCGCCCACCCAATTGCATGACAGCTTGGCCACCCCAGAAATTACCGGCTCCTTGAGGTCTATAGCGATCGCCACTTTCATCATTTGCTGAGTAAGACGTACAGTCTCTTCGAAGTAGTCAGCCACAGCTCTCGATGCAGTCATCAGGCCGGCATCATAGGAACTGAGACGATACTCGGTGATAAACCGATTACGTCGCTCGTCTGGAAGCTCTGGAGTTGATTCTTTGATCCTCGCTTTCATTTCAGGAGTCACGACGACGGGGAGCAGGTCGGGGTCCGGGAAATAGCGGTAGTCCTGCGCGTCTTCCTTGCTGCGCATCGAGCGGGTCTCGTCGCGGTCGGCATCGTAGAGCCGCGTCTCCTGTTCGACTTTGCCGCCGTCTTCTAGAACTTCGATCTGGCGCTTGGCCTCGAACTCGATCGCACGCTCCATGAAGCGAAAGGAGTTGAGGTTCTTGATCTCGCAGCGCGTGCCGAGCTTCTCGCCCGGGCGGCGCACGGAGACGTTTGCATCACAGCGGAATGAGCCTTCTTGCATGTTGCCGTCGCAGATGCCGATCCAGACGACGAGCGTGTGCAGGGCGCGTGCGTAAGCCACCGCCTCCTTTGCGCCCCGAAGCTCAGGCTCCGAAACGATTTCCAGAAGCGGAGTGCCGGCGCGGTTGAGATCGATGCCGGACATGCCCTTGAGCTCGTGCACCGACTTGCCCGCGTCCTCCTCGAGGTGTGCGCGCGTCAGGTGGATGGTCTTCTCTGCATCGCCGTTGACGATGCGGATCGAGCCACCCTGCACGATCGGGCTCTCGTACTGGCTGATCTGGTAGCCCTTCGGCAGGTCGGGATAGAAATAGTTTTTGCGCGCGAAGATCGAGCGCGGGTTGATGCTTCCGCCGACGGCGAGGCCAAAGCGGATCGCATGCTCGACGGCGCCCTTGTTGATCACCGGGAGCACACCGGGCAGCGCAATGTCGACAGCGGAAGCCTGGGTGTTCGGCTCGGCGCCGAAGGCGGTGGAGGCGGAAGAGAAAATCTTGCTGCGCGTCAGGAGTTGCGCGTGCGTTTCGATACCGACGACCACTTCCCAGGACACGGGCTATCTCGTTTCGCCGCGCAGCAGCTGGCAGTTCCCGCGACGGTCGATGAAGAGCGGTTCGAGGTAGGCCTGCGAGCCGCACTGTTCGGCGCAGTTGTCGGCCATGATGCGGACGTAGTCGCCGATCTCGCGCAGCGTGACGCTGCACTTGCCTGAGGCGAAGCGGAGGCCGCCCTTCATCGGCTGCTGCTGGAGGCCCGACACATTGCAGACGTGTTCGGTCGAGGCGAGCTTCGAGCGCCATTCGATCGACTGGAGCTTGCCGCCATCGACACGCATGTTGAGCGAGGAACTGTAGGGCCCGCCGCTCGCTTCGCATTTCACGCTAGCGCTATAGGACTCCATCGCGGGGAATTCCTCGCTGAACTCGAAGCGCTCGCGCTCCTGGCCGCCCGGTGCATAGCGGGCTCCCTTGAAAGTGCCGTCGCGCAGCGTGCCGCGCAGCTCGCCGGTCGTCGCACGGCCGAAGACGATCGCGGTCGTGCCTTCGCGCAATGTAGTGACGCCGATCTCCGGGCTCGACTCGCCCTCGAGAAAACGCCGTTGCAGGGTCGGCAGCACGATGTATTCACCCGCGAGCTGCCACGCGCCTTCGGCATTCTTGCTCCCATGCAGGATCATCAGCGCCGGACGGCTGCCGAGATGACCGCCCATTTCCCGCGATTCCGTCTGCGCGAGCACCGTCGTCGGCAAGAAGAAAAGGAGCACCAGCATCCTCATAGCGGCGTTTCCTTCGGCACCCTCAGGTGCCAGTCGGTGGCCTGCTGGTAGCGATGCGCCGCGCCGATGAGGCGCGCTTCCGAGAAATGCGGACCGATGAGCTGCAGCCCCACCGGCAGACCTTTTTCGTCGTAGCCGCACGGTACCGAGAGCGCGGGCACGCCCGCCAATGAGGCCGAGACGGTGAAGATGTCACCGAGGTACATCTGCACAGGGTCGCTCGCCTTGGCCCCGATGGCAAACGCCGTGGTCGGAGCGGTCGGACCCAAGATCAGGTCGCAGCGCTTGAACGCTTCGGTAAAGTCGCGAGCGATGAGCCGGCGGACCTTCTGCGCTTGCAGGTAGTAGGCGTCGTAATAACCGTGCGAAAGCACGTAAGTGCCGACGAGGATACGTTGCTTGACTTCGGTGCCGAAGCCTTCAGCCCGCGTTCGGCAGTACATGTCCATCAGGTCGCTGTAGTCCTTGGCGCGATGGCCGTAGCGCACGCCGTCAAAGCGCGAGAGATTGGAGGACGCTTCGGCAGGTGCGATCACGTAGTAGACCGCGACGCCGAGTGGCGAATTAGGCAACTCGAGGTCGACCCTCTTCGCTCCCTGGCCTTCGTACCAGCGGATCGCCTCCTCCACCGCACGGCGCACGCCCGGCTCGATGCCTTCGCCGAAGTACTCCTTAGGCACGCCGATTCCCAGGCCCTTGAGGTTCAGGTCGAGCTCGCGTCCATAGTCTTCCGCCGGTCGCTCGATGCTCGTCGAGTCGCGGGGGTCGAATCCCGCCATCACATTCAGAAGGAGGGCGAGGTCCGCGGCGCTCTTGGCGATGGGGCCGGCTTGGTCGAGCGACGAAGCGAAGGCGACAAGCCCATAGCGAGAGACCAGGCCATAGGTCGGTTTGAGCCCACACACACCGGAGAAAGCCGCCGGCTGGCGGATCGAGCCACCCGTGTCGGTCCCGGTCGCCATCGGCACAAGCCGCGCCGCCACCGCCGCGGCCGAGCCGCCCGAGGACCCGCCGGGCACGGCCCGCTTGTCCCAAGGGTTGCGCGCCGGTTTGAAATACGAGTGCTCCGTGGACGAGCCCATGGCGAACTCGTCCATGTTGGATTTGCCGACGAGCACCGTGCCGGCGTGCGCCAGTTGCTCGACGACATGCGCATCGTAGGGACTCGTGTAGTTCTCGAGCATGCGCGAGCCGCAGGTCGTGCGCAGCGCCCGCGT
>JAFARH010000036.1 GCA_019245555.1 Betaproteobacteria bacterium | reverse complement strand
TGCTCGACGCGGCGCTCGCGCTGGAAGCGCACATTGACGTCACCGGCGAGCTGCACCGCGCGCGCTATCCTGCATTCCTGGAAGCGAAGGACAAGGCGCACGATAGCCAGTTCCAGTCGCGCTTCCGGCAGCTGCCGGGCGCCGAGGCGCCGGTCGCACAAAAGAATGGACAGGTGCGGGCGCCGGTACCGCCGCATTCGGAATACGACCTGCTGTGGTTCATCGCCAACTACGCGCCCGAGCTCGAGCAGTGGGAGCGCGATATTTTTCTCATGGTGCGCACCGAGTCGTTCTACTTCTACCCGGTGTTCGCCTGCCAGATCATGAACGAGGGGTGGGCCTCGTACTGGCACGCACGGCTCCTGCGGGAAGCCGATTTCCTGCCGCAGCCGCTCTACCTCTCAGCGATCAAGGCGCACTCGGACGTCGTGCGGCCATTCGCGAGCGGCCAGCAGACGGCGCTCGCGATCAATCCCTACCACCTCGGCTTCACCATCTGGGAGCGCATCGTCGAGAAGCATGGCATCGAGCGCGCCCGCGAAGTGCGGCGCGACGAGGACGACTTCGGCTTCATCCGCAACTTCCTCGACGAGGAGCTCGCCGAGCAATCTGGGCTCTTCGTCTACGGAACCCGGCCGGGCGACGAGATCCGCGTCGCAACGAAGGACATCAGCGCCATCCGCGAGGCGATCCTCGCGCCCAAGTTCAACTACGGCTCGCCGCGCGTCGCCGCCTCCGAGCTCAAGCACGACGGCTCGCTCACCCTGACGCACGACTATGCGAGCGACGGCCGGGGGCTCGACGCCACGCGCGCGAAGCGCGTCCTCGACTACGTGCACCGGGTCTGGCGGCGGCCGGTAAAGCTGGCCACCGCCAACGACAAGAACGAGGCTGTAGAACTCGCTGCTTAGAGCGCGATAGCGAGTATCAGCACGATCAGCAGGACGATGATCAACTGCTGATTGGTAAACGCCTGGCCGCCGGCCGGGAGTCGGTCCACCAGGTTCGAAAGCTGCGCGACTTCCGCGTCGCTCATCGCGTCGACGCGCACAGCGGCGTTGTCGGCGTCGACACCCATCTTCTTCAGCGCCTGCACCACTTCTGGCCGCTCAAGAGCAGCCTTGACCCGCTCGCGCTCCGACTGCGTCACCTGATCGGTGCCGATGACCGCGGCGTGCGCGCGCGGCATCAGCGCTGCGCCGGCGGCGGCAAGCATGAACAGCATGAAGATCTGGACCAAGCGATTGCGCATGCGATGCGTCATGGGACCTCCGTTCTATTCTTCGTGAACCCACTATAGACAACGCGTGAACATTTAGATGCCACGCGATGGCGACGGACGTAGCGAGGGCGCTACACTTCGCGCATGAAAGCCTACGTCCTTCGTGCGGAATCTCACGGTATGGCGCTCGAGCTGCGAGAGAAGCCGCAGCCGCAGCCGTCGCCCACGCAGCTCCTCGTCAAAGTCCGCGCCGCGAGCCTGAACCGCGGCGAGCTGATCGCCGGCCATGGCCTCATCAAGCCAGGCACCGAGAAGCCTGCCGGCATGGATGCCGCCGGCGAAGTCGTTGGAACAAATGAGCGCGTCATGGGCCGCCTGCCCGGCGCGTTCGCCGAATTCGGCGTGATGGACAAGCAGGATGCGATTCCGATTCCCTCAACGCTCAACTTCGAAGAAGCGGCCGCTGTGCCGATCACGTTCCTGGTGGTTTACGACATGCTGGTGCAGCAAGGCGGGCTCAAGGCCGGCGAATGGCTGCTGATCACCGGCGTCTCCGCCGGCGTCGGTGTTGCGGCGCTCCAGGCGGGCAAAGCGCTGGGTGCGAAGGTCATCGGGACGTCAGGCTCGGCGGACAAACTGCAGAAGCTGAAGGCGTTGGGACTCGACGTGCCGATCCACACGCGCAAGCCTGATTTCCACGATGCAGTGATGAAAGCGACCGAGGGCAAGGGCGCGAACCTCGTCGTCAACAACGTCGGCGGCACGGTGTTCGCCGAGTGCGTGCGCTCGATGGCCTACGAGGGACGCCTCGCGACGGTCGGCTACCTCGATGGGAGCATGAAGAGCGAGATCGACCTCGAGGCGCTGCACTCGAAGCGCCTCAAGCTCTTCGGCGTCTCGAACAAGCTGCGCACCGCGCCGCAGCGCGCGGCGACTGTCGAGGGCTTCAAGAAGGACTTCCTGCCGCTCTTCGCGAGCGGCAAGCTCAAGCCGTTGATCGATCGCGTCTTCGCCTTCAGCGACTTGCCGAAGGCGAAGGACTACATGGAATCGAACAGCGCAGCGGGAAAGATCGTCATTCGGCTTTGATGTGCGCGTCCTTCACGACCTTGCCCCAGGTCTGGTATTCGCGCGCGACGTATTTTCCGAACTGATCTGGCGTCATCGGCTGCGGCTCGACGCCGGTCTTCGCCAGCGCGGCGACCGTCTTCGAATCGCCTAGCGCCTTCCCGATATCGCGCGCCAGGCGGTCAATGACTTCCTTGGGCGTCTTGGCCGGCGCGAGATAGCCGTACCAGTTGAGCGCCTCGTAGCCGGGGAAACCCGACTCGGCAATCGTCGGCACATCGGCCATCAATGGATCGCGCTTCGGTCCAGTGGTGGCGATGGCGCGCGCCTTCCCCGACTTGATCTGCGAGATCGAGG
>JAFARH010000382.1 GCA_019245555.1 Betaproteobacteria bacterium | reverse complement strand
ACGCAGTTGAGCACCGAGGACATGGCGAACGTCGCCGCGTACTTCGCGAGCCTGCCCGGCGTCGACAAGAGTGCGACCAAGTCTGCGTTCCTGCCGAACGTGGCGAAGACGCACGTCACGTTCCCCGAGGGCTACAAGGAAAGCTTCGTCAAGTACCGCACGATCAATGTCCCGGCAGCGAAGCAGGTGCGCTACTACTACGCGAACAAGGCCGCGGTGCAGGCAGCGAAAGCAGGGCACGCATTGCCCGACGGCTCGTACCTCTTCGCCGAGGTCTATAGCGCTCAGCTCGACGCCGACAAGAATCCGGTCAAGGGCTCCGATGGCTTCTTCGTCGGCGAAAAGCTCGTCGCCTATACGGCGATGGCAACGGGCGCGGACTGGGGCAACGAATTTCCCGACATGCTCAGGAACGGCAACTGGAACTACGCCGTTTTCTCGCCGGAGAAGCAGCAGCGGCCGGTCAACCAGGCGGAATGCCTCGGCTGCCACAAGCCGCTCGACAAGGCGAGCTACGTCTTCACCCTGAAGGAGCTCGCGGGGGCTGCGAAGTAGGCTTCTGCGGAGGGACGACGGCGGTGGCAATGCAGCGTCCTTCCTTCTCGAACCAGTAGACCATGTTTCCGGCGACGACGATGCTGCCGGAGATGACCGCGCTCGCCGCCGCTACCGCGCCGGCACCGACAAGGATCTGCGCGCACTGGTTGCCCTGACAGCTGCCGAGCGCGCCGATCTGCTGCAGATCCATCGTCATCGATCGCGCCTCGATATCGCAGTCCTTGTCGTACACGGTGGTCGTGCGGGGCACGAAGACGCAGCCGGCGAGGGCCACGCAAACAACGGCGAGAAATCTCACTGCGCGTTATTCCTGCGCAGATCGTCGATCGCTTCGGGCGAAAGCCAGACCACGGTATTGAGGAAGCTCTCGACGAGCGGCACGATCGCTGAGCGCGGGCCGTTCTTCCAGTCATCGGAGCCGTAGAAGGCGTCCTGCTGTCTCTTCAGGTCGTCGAGGTCGGCATAGGCGCGGATCAGGAAGTAGGCGTCGGGGCCGTGCGCCGACGGGCCGAAGGCAACGACGTCCATTTTCCATTTGTGGAGGAGCGGGATCGCCTGCGAGACGGCCGCGGCATGGAAAGCGTCGCGCGAGCCTGGCTTCAGCTTGTACGAGCGTACTTCGACCAGGCGCTTTTTCACCGCGCAGTCCTCCGCACCAATCCGACTAGCGGCAGGAAGGTCAGGCTCGCGAAGAAAACGAGGTGATACCAGGCGGGAAACTTCGCCCAGAGCGAGATGTGCACCGGTATGAACATGGCGAGCATCGTCGCGATCAGTATCCAGGTCGCGATCGCATTGCGCCGGCTGATCCCGGCGGCGACGAGACCCGCCGCGAGCGAAGCGAGAGCACCGATGATGAGCCGAGCGATCATCATGAGGAGCGTGAAGTCCATCTGCTTCTCGACCGCCGCATAGTCGGGCCATGAATGGCGCAGGACGAGATTGAGGAGCGTGGCGGCGACCGCCCAGGCGACGCAGCCGCCGAGCACCCCGCCGGCGATGCGAGCTACTTGCCCCAGCGCCATCGCGGCGGCTCGCCTTTGATCCAGCAAATCACGACCAGGACGCCGCTCAGCAAGCCGACGTAGCCGAAGAAGATGAACGCATTGGTGGGTAATAAGAGGATTCCGGCGCCGAGGAACCCCAGAAACACTGCGAGCACGACCCAGCCCTGCCAGGTCAGCGGAAGGCCCCAGCCCCATCCATAGCGCTTGGCGCGAAACCAGTAGGCCATCTCAGACCTCCATGAGATCGCGAGCAACAATGACGCGGCCGTTGAAGTGGGGGCGGGCGGCGTCGAGCCATGTCTGCTCGGTGACGTTGGGGTCGTCGGCCGGGACAAGATGCGAGAGAACGAGCGTCTTCACGCCTGCCGCGGTCGCGATGCGGGCACAATCTTCGACCGCGGTGTGGCTGGCGATGATGTGCTCCTTCAGCGTCGACGCATTCGGCACGCGTGCCACCAGGCGATCCACCGCAGGCACGTAGAGGGCCTCGTGCACGAGGACATCGGCGCCTTGCGCGAGCTTGATCAGGTTCTCCGAGCGGTTCGTGTCACCCGAGATGACGATGCTCCGGTCTGCCGTGTCGAAGCGATAGGCGAAAGCTGGGACCACGGGCGGGTGATCCACGAGCGCGCAGGTCACGCGCACGTGCTCGTCCTGCATCACAGTACCGCCCTGGCTTATCTCGTGCGGGTGCACCAGCGGGACGAGCGGAACTCGTCCCTCATCGGCGATCCGGGTATTGATGTCGTACGCGTTCATCTCGAAGAAGAGCTTCGTCATTTTCTCGAGCGGAGGCGGGCCCCAGGTATCGACCTGCGTGCGCAGCCCGCTCGCCCAGGAAAGGAGGAGCAGGTTGCCGTAGTCGGCGTTGTGGTCCGAGTGCTGGTGCGTGATGAACACGTGGCGCAGGCGAGGCAGTGAAAGCCCGGCGCTCACCAGCTGGCGCGCCACGCTGTTGCCGCAATCGATGACGTAGAGCTGGTCGTTGATCGCCAGGACCTGCGAAGCGGAGACATTCTCTTTCCGCGGACGTGGTCCGCCGCCGGTGCCGAGCAGGATGAGGCGGGTCTTTGCGCCTTGCGCGCTCGCCCATGGAGCGGCGCCCAGTGCGACGAGAGAGGCGACGAAAGAGCGGCGGTCCATTAACGCGCGTGCGGCGCGTACTTGCGCGCGAGATCAATGAACGCGTCGTGCTCCTCGCGCGACTTGAAGGCGCGGTTGCGCACGATAACGCTGCCCGCACCCTGGGTGATGAAGTCGACCGAGTTGTCGGTTACCTGGATGGCACGGATCATCGACCATTGGCGCTCGTTGCGCGCGCCGCGCTGCACCGTCACCAGCGCCTGCGGCGTCAGCTCGACCTCGCAGGTGAAAGGCCCGTCGCCGCCGAATTGCTCGCGGAAGTATTGCTGCAAGCGATGCCGGCGCCCGCCGCCGCTCGAAAAGGGCAGGATCGCCGCGCAAAGAATCGCGGCAAGGATTGCGCTGAAGAGCTTGGTGCCATCCGAGCCGGGGACGGCGATGTACGCCACGATCGCAGTGAGCGTGCACGAAACGACCAGCCGCTGCCAGCGCCAGCCGCGGGCGACACCGGAGCGGGCGACGGCCCGCTCGGCGCCGTCGACCAGGTCGTCGACCGTGAAATCGAAACTGACCTTCACTGAGCCAGCGTCTTCACCAGCTGGTAGAGGTACTCGACACCGTCGTCGAAGGCTTTTACGCCCACGCGCTCGTCTCGTCCGTGGGCACGCACGTCGTCGATGTCGCTGGCGAGGCCGGAATGTCCGTAGACGGGGATTCCGGCGTTCCGCAGAAAGCTGCCGTCGGTCGCGCCCGAGCTCATCGACGGGATTACCGGGATGCCCGGCCAGAACTTCGCCGTCAGCTTCTCTATTGGCTGCATGATCTCGGGCTTGAGCGGCGAGGGCTGGCTCGTCGTCGGCTCGTAGGTGCGGGTCACCTTGATCTCGTAGTCGGCCATGATCTGCGCCAGCGTGGTCTCGAGCTCGACGATCGATTCGCCCGGCAGCACGCGGCAATTGACGTTCGCACGCGCGAGCTGCGGCAGCGCATTGGGTGCGTGCCCGCCCTGCAGCATGGTCGCGACGCAGGTAGTGCGCATCTGCGCATTGAATGACGGATCGGCCGAAAGCCGCGCGATCGCCGCCGCATCGGCGGTGCCGGCCGCAAGCGCGCGCATGTCGGCCGCCACTTGCGGCGCTTCCATCGCGGCGCTGCGCTCGAACCAGAGCCTGGTCGTCTCGTTGAGCTTCACCGGGAACTCGAACTTGCCCAGGCGCTCGAGGCCGGCCGCCAGGCGGTAGATCGCGTTGTCCTTGCGCGGCACCGAGCTGTGGCCGCCGCGATTGGTCACTTCGATCCGGTAGTCGACGTAGACCTTTTCAGCGGTCTGGATGCCGTTGCGGAGCACCTTGCCGTTCTTCATGCCGACGCCGCCACCTTCGTTCAGCGCGAACTCGGCATCGATCAGCTGCCGCTGGTTCTCGATCAGCCAGCGGATGCCGAGCTTGTTGGCATCGCCGATCTCCTCGTCGGTCTCCAGGATCAGGATGATGTCGCGCGACGGCTTGAAGTTCTCCTGCTTGTAGCGGATGAGATTCGTGACGAAGGCGGTCGCCATGAACTTGTCGTCGCCGGTGCCGCGGCCATAGAAGTAGCCGTCCTTCTCGGTCAGCACGAAGGGATCCAGCGACCAGTCCTCGCGCTTCGCGTCGACGACGTCGATGTGCGCCATCACGATCATCGGCTTCTTCTTGCCGGTGCCGCGCAGGCGGGCGACGACGTTGCCTTTCTTCGGCGCGGGCTTGAACACCTGGATGTCCGCCGCCGGGATTCCGGCCGCCTTGAGCCTTGCCGCCATCGCATCGGCCGCCTGGCCGGTGTCGCCGGAGTTCGTCACCGTGTCGATCTCGACGAGCTCCTTGTAGATGTCGCGCGCGAGTTTCTGCGGCTGGGCGCAGGCGAGCGATGAGAACGCGAGGCCCGCGACTACACCCATGGCTACTGCAATGAGCTTCATGCTGAATCCCCTTGGTTAGACCACCGCGATTATTTCAGAGGCCGAGGTAGGCTTGCCTGACACGATCGTCATGTAGGAGCTCCTCGCCCGAGCCGCTCATGACGATGCGGCCGTTCTCGAGCACGTAGGCACGCTGCGAAATCCGCAGCGATACGGCGACGTTCTGCTCGACGAGCAGGATCGTCATGCCGCGCTCATTCAAGAGGCGAATCGTATGCAGCACCTCCTGCACGACGAGGGGCGCGAGGCCGAGAGACGGCTCGTCGAACATGATGAGCTCCGGCGCGCCCATCAGGCAGCGGCCGATGGCGAGCATCTGCTGCTCGCCGCCCGACATCGTGCCGGCGACCTGGTCGGCGCGCTCCTGCAGGCGCGGGAACATGGCGAGCACCTCGTCGAGGTTGCGCTTCGCGTGCGCGCGCGCCCGCGGAAGCATTGCGCCCATCTCGAGATTCTCGCGCACGGTGAGCGACGGAAACACCTGGCGGCCTTCGGCGACCTGGCCGATGCCGAGATTGCAGATGCGATGCGATTCGAGCGCCGTGATGTCCTTGCCCGAAAACATCACTGACCCAGACCGCGCGCGCTCAATGCCGGCGATAGTCCGGATGAGCGATGATTTTCCCGCCCCATTGGCGCCGACGATAGCGACGATCGCCCCCTTGGGCACCTCAAGCGAGACGCGATCGAGCGCTTGTGCGTCGCCATAGAAAAGGTCGAGGTCGCGGACGGCGAGCATCAAACCTCGGCTTCCTCGCCGAGATAGCACTCGAGCACCGCCGGATCGCGCACGACTTGCTCGGGCGTGCCGCGCGCGATGACTTCGCCGTGGTGCAGGACACCGATGTGCTTGGCGAGCGCCATCACCGCACGCATCACGTGCTCGATGAGCAGGATCGTGGTGCCGTCCCTGCGATTGAGCTCGCGGAACACCTCGACCATCTGGTCGCACTCGGTCGGTCGCAGGCCCGCCATCACTTCGTCCAGGAGGAGAAGCCGCGGCCTCGTCGCCAGCGCTCTCGCCACTTCGAGCCGCTTGCGATCCGGCAGCGTAAGCGACGAGGCGGGCAGGTCGCGCTTCGGACCGAGGCCGAGCTTCTCCACGATACTGGCGGCGAGTGTCCGGGATTCGGCGGCAGTCGCATTGCGCAGGAAGGCGCCGACCATTACGTTGTCGAGGACAGTCAGCCCGGCGAACGGTCTCACGATCTGGAACGTGCGGCCGATGCCGGCGGCGCAGATCTGGTCGGGGCGCAGACCATGGATGGGTTTTCCTGCGAACAGAATTTCCCCGGCATCGGGCGCATACACGC
>JAFARH010000334.1 GCA_019245555.1 Betaproteobacteria bacterium | reverse complement strand
GAGCCCTCGGGCAGGTAGATCGCGGAGTGTCGGAATACCCGGGAAAGAAACACGGGCAGAACCACGATCGGCGGTCGCTCTTCCGACATGAGCGACACGACCTTGCCGAAGGACATCTCCGAGACGTGCCACTCCTGGAACTTGGTGAACCGGTAGAAGATTTCTTCGATGCCGAGCTCGAGCGGCAGGATCTCGATGCCCTTGGGTCGCACATCGCCGGAAAGGACGTCGCGCACATGGTCGTACGCGTTCATTGCGAGGGAGAGCTGGATAGTCACCGTGCTAGTATGCCAATTCGCACGCGATGCCTAATATCCGTCTCCCCGACGGCTCGACGAAGTCGTTTCCAGCGCCCGTCACCGTAGCCGAAATCGCACAGTCAATTGGCGCGGGGCTCGCGCGCGCCGCGCTCGCGGGTCGCGTCAACGGCCAGCTGGTGGACACCGGTTATCGCGTCGAGAGCGACGCCGATGTCGCGATCGTCACCGACAAGGACCCGGCGGCCAACGAGCTGTTGCGCCACTCGACCGCGCACCTGCTCGCACATGCGGTGAAGGAGCTCTTCCCCGATGCGCAGGTGACGATCGGCCCGGTGATCGAGAATGGCTTCTACTACGACTTCTCATACAAGCGCCCCTTCACTCCCGAGGATCTAGCCGCGATCGAAAAGCGCATGGCGGAAATCGCCAAGCGCGATCTGCCGGTACAGCGGCGCGAGATGCCGCGCGACGAGGCGGTGAAGTTCTTCAGCGATATGGGGGAGAAGTACAAGGCGGAGATCATCGCGTCGATCCCGCAGGGCGACACGATCTCTCTCTACGGCCAGGGCAACTGGATCGATCTTTGCCGCGGGCCGCATGTGCCAACGACGGGGAAACTGAAAAACTTCAAGTTGATGAGAGTCGCGGGCGCCTATTGGCGCGGCGACTCCAAGAACGAGATGCTCCAGCGCATCTACGGCACCGCCTGGTCGAAGAAGGAAGACCAGGATGCGTACCTGAAGATCCTCGAGGAAGCCGAGAAGCGCGACCACCGCACGCTCGGCACGCAGCTCGATCTCTTCCATACGCAGCCGGAAGCGCCGGGCCTCGTCTTCTGGCACCCGAAGGGCTGGGCGCTCTGGCAGCAGGTGGAGCAGTACATGCGCCGCGTGTATCGCGACAACGGCTATCACGAGGTGCGCGGACCGCAGATCCTCGACCGCAGCCTGTGGGAGAAGACCGGGCACTGGCAGAACTTCCGCGAAAACATGTTCACCACATCATCGGAGAACCGCGACTACGCGATCAAGCCGATGAACTGCCCAGGGCACATCCTGATCTACAACAAGGGCGTGAGGAGCTACCGCGATCTGCCGCTGCGCTACGGTGAGTTTGGCTCGTGCCACCGCAACGAGCCTTCGGGGTCGCTGCACGGCTTGATGCGGGTGCGCGGCTTCGTGCAGGACGATGGTCATATCTTCTGCACCGAGGATCACATCCTGGAGGAATGCGTGCAGTACACCGCGCTCCTGCAGAAGGTGTATCGGGACTTCGGCTTCACCGACATCATCTACAAAATCGCCACGCGCCCCAAGGCCCGCATCGGATCCGACGAAGTCTGGGACAAGGCCGAGAAGGCGCTCATCGAAGCGCTCGACCGTTCAGGCGTGAAGTACCAGATGTCGCCGGGCGAGGGCGCGTTCTACGGACCGAAGATCGAGTATTCGCTGAAAGACGGCATCGGCCGCGTCTGGCAGTGCGGCACGATGCAGGTGGACTTCAGCATGCCGGGACGCCTGGGCGCCGAGTACGTAGGGGAGGACAACGCGCGCCACACGCCGGTCATGCTGCACCGGGCGATCGTTGGCTCGCTCGAGCGCTTCATCGGCATCCTGATCGAGCACTATGCGGGCGCATTCCCGCTCTGGCTCGCGCCGGTGCAGGCGGTGGTGCTCAACATCACCGAGCGGCAGGATGCGTACGCCCGTCAATTGATGGATCGGCTGCGCGGCGCGGGATTCCGGGTCACCGTCGACCTGCGGAACGAAAAGATCAACTACAAGATCCGCGAGCACAGCCTGCAGAAGCTGCCCTACCAGCTCGTCGTCGGGGACAAGGAAATGCAGGCCGGTGCGGTAGCCGTACGCACCCGAACCGGTGAAGATCTGGGGGCCATGCCCGTCGATCAATTGCTCGCGCGCCTTACGTCTGAGAACCTTCCCGGACGAGAGGAAAACCGATAAAATTCCGCAGCATAGGTGGCCGTGCTCTGACGCTAACCGCAGCTAGCAACGCGAAGGCGCAGTAGCGCGGCTGTTTTTTTCAACGTACTGAGGAGCTTTTCACTCATCGCACTCGAAAGATCGCAGCGCATCAACCGGGAAATCACCGCCCCGGAGGTGCGCCTGGTAGCGGAAAACGGTGACCAGTTGGGCATCAAGCCGGTTAACGAAGCGCTCCGGCTGGCCGAGGAATCGAACGTGGACTTGGTGGAGATCGCGCCGCTTGCGGTCCCGCCGGTTTGCAAGCTGATGGACTATGGCAAGTTCCGCTACCGCGAGCAGAAGAAAGAGCACGAGGCGAAGCGCAAGCAGAAGCAGATCCAGGTCAAGGAGATCAAGTTTCGCCCTGGTACCGATGAGGGCGACTACAAGATCAAACTGCAGAAGCTGATCGATTTCCTCGGCGAGGGCGACAAGGCAAAGGTAACGCTGCGGTTCCGCGGCCGCGAGATGGCCCACAAGGAGTTCGGCGAGCGTCTCCTGGATCGAGTGAGGAAGGACCTGGATGCGCACGGCGTCGTCGAGCAGTTTCCAAAGCTCGAG
>JAFARH010000163.1 GCA_019245555.1 Betaproteobacteria bacterium | reverse complement strand
TCCACGGTCGTGCCGTCGCGTCCGATCAACCTCGGAGCCGAGAAGGACGCCGAGTAGGTTGCCCCAAGAGAAGGTCCTACCCGCCGATCCGCGGGCGGCGGTCATTGTCTGTCTCGATTTCGGCGAAGACGACTACGAGGAGCGCGTCGAGGAAGTGGTGCGCCTCGTGGAGAGTGCCGGTGTCACGCGCCATCGCGTCCTGCGCGGCCGCCGCAACCGTCCTGATCCCAAGTTCTACGCCGGTAGCGGCAAGGTCGAGGAGATGGGCCGTGCCGCCGTCGAGCTGAACGCGGCGTTCATCGTCTTCAATCACGAGCTCTCGCCTGCGCAACAGCGCAACGTCGAGCGTGAAACCGATCTCCGCGTCCTCGACCGCACCGAGCTGATCCTCGAGATCTTTGCGCAGCGCGCGCAGACCAACGAAGGCAAGGTTCAGGTCGAGCTCGCAAGGCTGCAGCACCTGTCCACCCGCCTGGTGCGCGGCTGGACGCACCTGGAGCGCCAGCGTGGCGGCTTCGGGCGCACTGGCGGTCCCGGCGAGACGCAGCTCGAACTGGATCGCCGCTATATCGCGACCAAAACGAAGACGCTGAAAGGCAAGCTCACCCAGCTGCAGAAGCAGCGCGGCGTGCGAAGGTGCGCGCGCGAGCGCAGTGACGTCCTGTCCGTATCGATCGTCGGCTACACGAACGCCGGCAAATCGACGCTCTTCAATGCGCTCACCAAGGCGAAGGCCTATTCGGCCGACCAGCTCTTCGCCACGCTCGACACGACGACGCGGCGCATCTGGCTGCCGCCGGCGAATCCAGTGGTGCTCTCCGACACGGTGGGCTTCATCCGCGACCTGCCGCACGGTCTCGTGGCCGCTTTCCGCGCCACGCTGGAGGAGACGGTGCGCGCCGAGCTTTTGCTCCATGTCGTCGATGCGGCATCGCCCGCGCGGGACGACCAGCAGGCGGAAGTGAACAAGGTGCTGAAGGAGATCGGCGCCGACGAGACGCCGCAAATCATCGTCTACAACAAGATCGATGCAGCCCAGCTCGAGCCGGGGGTCGAGAGGGATCAATATGGTAGGATTTCGCGCGTTTTTGTGAGCGCGCGCACCGGCTCCGGACTGGACGAATTGCGCAGCGCAGTCGCCGAGTTTGGCGTGGCGCGGAACGCCGAGCGAAATCCTCCCAAAGCATCCATAAGTATCTAATGTCGTTGAACGACCCAAACTGGGGACGCGGCGGCTCTCGGGGCCCGCAAGGTCCCGGCAACCAGGGCCCGCCGGACCTGGACGAGCTGTGGCGCAACTTCAACCGGCGCCTCGGCGAGCTTTTCCGCCGCCGCCCGCGCGGCGCGGGTGACGAGCCGCCGCGGCCGCCTTCGGCGCGCGGCATCGGCGGTGGCGCGAGCGCGCTCATCGGCCTGGTGCTCGCCGTCTGGCTGGCGAGCGGCTTCTACATCGTGGTCGAAGGTCAGCGCGGCATCGTGCTCACCTTCGGAAGATTCGCGAAGGAAACGACCGCGGGCTTGAACTGGCGCATGCCGTGGCCGATCCAGTCGCACGAGATCGTCAACCTCTCGCAGGTACGCACACTCGAAGTCGGCTACCGCAACAACGTGCGCACCAAGGTGCTGAAAGAGTCGCTGATGCTCACGGACGACGAGAACATCGTCGACCTGCAGTTCGCCGTGCAGTACGTCGTGAAAGACGCGCAGGCCTACATCTTCAACGTGCGCCGCCCTGACGAGTCGGCGATGCAGATCGCGGAGACCGCGATGCGCGAGGTGATCGGCAAGAACCGCATGGACGCGATCCTGTACGAGACGCAGGTCGACGTGGCCAACAAGGCGCGCGACCTCATGCAGGCGATCCACGATCGCTACAACACCGGCATCCAGATCAGCACCGTCACCATCCAGAACGCGCAGCCTCCGGAGCAGGTGCAGGCGGCATTCGACGATGCGGTCAAGGCGGGGCAGGACCGCGAGCGCCAGAAGAACGAAGGCCAAGCTTACGCGAACGATGTAATCCCGCGGGCACGCGGCGCTGCGTCGCGCTTGCAACAGGAGGCCGAGGGCTACAAGCAGCGCGTCATCGCCAACGCAGAAGGCGAGGCGTCTCGCTTCCGCCAGGTGCTGAGCGAGTACGCGAAGGCGCCGCAGGTAACTCGCGAGCGCATGTACATCGACACGATGCGCGAGATCCTGTCGGCCAACAACAAGATCATGATGGACTACCGTGGCAACGGGAACCTGCTGATGCTGCCGCTCGACAAACTGATGCAGCAGGCGGCCACGGGCACGCCGTCTGGACCCCAGGCCGCGCCGCCGGCGAATGAGGCGCAAGCGCCGGACGCTAACCCGCGCTCGCGTGAATCGCTGCGCAATCGCGACAGGGCCGACAGGTAACCGCGCGATGAGAGCTCTCGGCCCCATCCTCGCTATCGTCGTTGTGGTACTGCTGATCATCTCCGGCTCGATCTACACGGTCGACCAGCGCCAGAACGCGATCGTCTTCCAGCTCGGCGAAGTGAAGGACGTCGTCACCAAGCCGGGTCTGCACTTCAAGCTGCCGCTTATCCAGAACGTGCGCCAGTTCGACATGCGCATCCTCACCTACGACGATGCCGAGCCGCTGCGCTTCCTCACGCAGGGCAACCGTCCGGTGCTCGTCGACTCGTTCGTCAAGTGGCACATCATCGATGTGCGCCAGTACTACGTCTCGGTGCAGGGCGATGAGTTCCGCGCCCAGACGCGCATCCGCCAGACCGTGTCCGGCACGCTGCGCGACGAGTTCGGTATCCGCGGCGTGCACGAAGTCGTATCGGGCGAGCGCGAGCAGATCATGGCGCGCGTGCGCGAGAAGGTGGACCAGGACCTGAAACGCATCGGCGTCGGCATCATCGACGTGCGCTTGAAGCGCGTCGACCTGCCGCAGGAAGTGAGCGAATCCGTCTATCGCCGGATGGAGGCGGAGCGCAAGCGCATCGCCAACGAATTGCGTTCCACCGGCGGTGCCGAAGGCGAGAAGATCCGCGCCGATGCCGACCGCCAGCGCGAGGTGATCCTCGCCGAGGCCTACCGCGACGCGCAGCGCGTGCGCGGTGAGGGCGACGCGAAGTCCGCCGGCATCTACGCCGCCGCGTTCAACCAGAACCCGGAGTTCTTCGCCTTCTACCGCAGCATGGAGGCGTACCGCTCGACCTTCCGCGGGCGCAACGACGTCATGCTGCTCGAGACCAACTCCGACTTCCTGCGCTACTTCCGCGACTCGCTAGGACGACAGGCTTCACCCAAGAAGTAAGCATGGGGACCACTTTCCTCATGGCCTTCGCCCTGATGCTCGTGCTCGAAGGCGTCCTTCCCTTCGTCGCGCCCACGCTCTGGCGCGACACGTTCCGCCGCATCACCCAAATGACCGACGGCCAGATCCGCTTCGTCGGCCTCTCGTCGATCATCGTCGGCCTCTTGCTCCTCTTCTGGGCGAGAAGTTAGGAAGATGAGATGAAGTGGCTCCTGCCGGAGTACGTGGAGGACATCCTGCCGGTAGAAGCGATGCGCATCGAGAAGCTGCGGCGCTCGATTTTGGATCTGTTTTTTGCGGCCAAGTACCAGCTCGTCATGCCGCCCCTGCTCGAATACATGGATTCGCTCCTCACGGGCACCGGGCACGACCTGGAGCTGCGCACGTTCAAGATGGTCGACCAGCTCTCGGGCAAGACGATGGGCGTGCGCGCCGACATCACGCCTCAGGTCGCGCGCATCGATGCCCACCTTCTCAACCGGAAGGGCGTGACGCGCCTCTGCTATTGCGGCAGCGTGCTCCACACGCGCCCAGCATCGCCCGGCGCGACGCGCGAGCCGATCCAGATCGGCGCGGAGATGTACGGCGCGGGTAGCGCGGAGGCTGACCTCGAGATCCAGAAGCTCCTTTGCGACGCGCTGAAACTCGCCAAGCTGCGCGATGTACGGCTCGACATCGGCCATGTCGCGGTCTTTCGCTCGATCGCGCATTCGGCCAAGGTCGGTGCCGAGCTCGAGGGCGATCTCTTCATCGCCCTGCAGAAAAAAGACCTGCCCGCATTGCGCTCGCTTTCCAAGAAGCTGAACAAAACCACCCGCGACGCGCTGCTGCTCCTGCCGGAGCTCTATGGAGGTGCCGAGGTCCTCGATACGGCCGAAGCGCGCCTGCCGCGCCTCCCCGACGTGTCGAAGGCATTGAAGACGCTGCGCGCGCTCGCCAAGGCCTGCCCGGTGCCGATCAGCTTCGATCTTGCGGAGCTGCGCGGGTATCACTACCACTCCGGCGTGGTTTTCGATGCCTATTGCGCCGGCGTCACGGGACCTGTAGCTCGTGGCGGACGCTACGACGAGGTGGGCAAGGCCTTCGGCCGTGCGCGGCCCGCGACCGGGTTCTCGATCGATTTAAGAAGCGTCGCGGGCGTGGTGAAATAGAGATATGAGCGCACGGAACGTCGTCGTCATCGGCACCCAATGGGGCGATGAGGGCAAAGGCAAGATCGTCGACTGGCTCACCGAGCGCTCGCAGGGGGTGGTGCGCTTCCAGGGCGGCCACAACGCCGGCCACACGCTCGTCATCGGCAACAAGAAGACGGTTCTCCACCTCATCCCATCGGGGATCATGCGCGAGACCGTCGACTGCTTCATCGGCAACGGCGTCGTCGTCTCGCCGCAGGCGCTCATCTCCGAGATGGACGAGCTCCAAGGGGCTGGCGTCAAGGGCGTCGTGGCGCGCTTATCGATTTCGGAAGCGTGTCCGCTGATCCTGCCCTACCATTCGGCGCTCGACATCGCTCGCGAGGCCTCCAAGGGCGAGAAGAAGATCGGCACCACAGGCCGCGGCATCGGCCCAGCCTACGAGGACAAGGTCGCGCGCCGCGCGATCCGCCTGCAGGACCTCTTCAAGCCGGTGCGCTTTGCGGACAAGCTGCGCGAGCTGCTCGACTATCACAACTTCATCCTGGAGAAGTACCACCGGCAGCAGCCGGTCGACTTCCAAAAGACGCTCGACGAGACGCTTGCGCTCGCGCCGCGCTTCGAGCCCCTCATCGCCGATGTACCGCGCGCGCTGTATCACGCGAATCGCGCGGGAAAGAATCTGCTGTTCGAGGGCGCGCAGGGATCGTTGCTCGACATCGATCACGGCACCTATCCGTTCGTGACGTCGTCCAATTGCGTCGCCGGCGCAGCCGCAGCGGGGGCAGGGCTCGGGCCGATGCATCTGCATTACGTGCTTGGCATCACGAAGGCATACAGCACGCGCGTAGGCGGTGGACCTTTCCCGACGGAGCTTTCGGATGACGTCGGCGAACGCCTGCGGCAGCGCGGCCAGGAATTCGGCGCCACCACCGGCCGGCCGCGTCGCACCGGCTGGTTCGACGCCGCGGCGCTCAAGCGCTCGATCCAGCTGAATGGCGTCTCGGGTCTGTGCATCACCAAGCTCGACGTGCTCGACGGCGTCGAGTCGGTGAAGATCTGCGTCGGCTACGAGCTCGAAGGCGGCTTCTCCGAGATCCTGCCGGTCGGCGCCGAGGAGCTCGAGAGCTGCAAGCCGGTGTACGAGGACCTGCCGGGCTGGATGGAAAGCACCGTCGGCATCCGCGCCTACGACAAGCTGCCGGCGGCCGCGCGCAAATACCTCGATCGCATCCAGGCGCTCGCGGGGATACCGATCGACCTCATCTCGACGGGACCCGAGCGGGATGAGACGATTGTCCGGCGTCATCCGTTCGATCCGTCATAAAAGGACCACTAGGGGACGCCATGGTCCGCGGCCGCAATCGACCGCCTGCCACGGGGGACGTTTTCGAGTAGACTGCACGGTCTAGTCTAGTCCGGGGGATTCCCGCAGTGCCTTTAGAAAACCGCGAGCGCGTGCTGCGCGCCGCCACTGATTCGTTTCTCGCGCGCGGCTATGCGTCGAGCGTCGACGACATCGCCCGCCGCGCCGGCGTTGCCAAGCAGACCGTCTATAGCCATTTCTCCAGCAAAGAGAGCTTGTTCCGCGAGGTCGCCCGCGGCCTCGCCATGAGCGTGCTGGTCGAGCTGGAAGGCGGCGACCTGCGTACAGCGCTCCTGCGGTTCTCCGTCGCCTACCGCCAGCGCGCGCTCGGCGCGCAGGGCATCGCCAGCTTCCGCACGCTCGTGCCGGAGGTGCCGCGGTTCAAGGCGGCCGCCAAGTCGATGTACGGCAACACGGTCGGTGCAATGGTCGAGCGCCTCGCGCGATATCTCGAAGCCGCCATGCGCGAGGGCCACCTGCGACGTGATGATCCGGAGCTCGCCGCCGAGATGCTCCTCTCCATGCTGTCCGGCGTGGATCGCGTGAAGCGCCTCTTCTGCGTCGCCAGCGGCATCGAGAACGACGAGAAGCGCACCGTACGCATCGTCGACACTTTTCTTCGCGCCTACAAACCATGACCCGATTCCTTCCTATCGTCCTTGCATTGTTCGTTGCCGCCTGCACGCAAGGCGACGCCAAGCAGCAAAAGGACGGCAAGGCCGCCGGCGGTGCCAGCGCTGCGCTGCCGGTGAGTGTCATCCAGGTCGCGTCGCGCGAAGTGCCCGTAGCGTTCGAGGCTGTTGGCCGCACCGAAGGCTCGCGCGAGGTGCAGGTGCGTGCGCGCGTGTCCGGAATCCTGGAGAAACAGCTCTACACCGAGGGCGATTCAGTGCAGGCCGGTGCTACGCTCTTCCAGATCGAGCGCGCGCCGTTCGAGATCGACTTGCAGCAGCAGCGCGCGGCGCTCGCGCAGGAGAAGGCGCGCTACGCGCTTGCCAAGCAGGACGCCGATCGCCTGAAGGGCCTCGCTGACAAGCGCGCGATCAGCCAGCGCGAAGCCGATCAGGCGGCATCTGCGCTCCAACAGAGCGCGGCCGCGGTGCAGCTTGCGCAGGCGCGCGTGCGCCAGTCGGAGCTGAATCTGTCCTATACGACGGTCGAGGCTCCGATCGAAGGGATCACGGGTCGCGCAATGCAATCGATCGGCAGCCTGGTTGCGCCGAATGGCGACTCGGCGCTCCTTACTACGCTGAGCCGCACCGATCCGATCTGGGTGCGCTTCGCATTGTCGGAGGCGGAATTCGCGCGGCTGCGTGCGCGCGAAACCGCTGCGCCGCAAGTCAAGCTGGAGCTGGCCGATGGCTCGGCCTATGCGGAAGCCGGCAAGATGAACTTCGCGAGCTCGACGGTGGATGCGAACCTCGGCACCGTGCAGATGCGCGCCGAGTTCCCGAACGCGAATCTCAAGGTGCTTCCTGGACAGTACGTGCGCGTGCAGGTGATCGCCGGCACGCAGCAGGCCATTGTCGTGCCGCAGAGCGCGGTCCAGCAGAACGAGAGCGGCCGCTTTGTCTGGATCATGGGCGATGACGGAAGAGCGCAGACGCGCAACATCCGCGCCGGCAGCTGGGTCGACAAGGACTGGATCGTGCTCGAGGGCCTCAGGCCCGGCGACAAGGTCATCACCGACAACCTCGTGCGCCTGCGCCCCGGATCGGCGGTCGCGGCCAAGCCGGCGGCGTAGATGTCGCGCTTCTTCATCCATCGGCCGGTCTTCGCGGGCGTGATCGCGATCGTGATCGTACTTGCGGGCCTGGTGGCCGCCAAGCTCCTCGCGGTTGCGCAATATCCTGAGATCGCGCCGCCAACCGTGCTCATCACCACGAACTATCCCGGCGCGAGCGCAGAGACGCTGACGAAGACGGTCGCGGCGCCGATCGAGGAACAGCTCTCGGGCGTGGAGCGCCTTTCCTATTTCAGCTCGACCGCATCTTCGACCGGCGCGCTCAGCATCACGGTGACGTTCGAGCCTGGCGCAAACGTCGACCAGGCGGTGTTCAACGTGAACAACCGCATCAACATCGCGCTGCCGCGCCTGCCGGACGAGGTACGCAGGAACGGCATCATCGTGCAGAAGCGCTCCTTCGACATCCTGAACGTCGTCACGATCTCCTCGCCCGATGGCACGCGCGACACGCTCTTCCTCTCCAACTACGCATCCATCAACCTGGTTGATGAGCTGAAGCGCCTTCCGGGCCTGGCGGATGTGACCGTGTTTGGCGCGCGTGACTACTCGATGCGCATCTGGCTCAACACCGAGAACATGGCGCGCCTCGGCGTCACGCCCTCCGACGTGGCGGCTGCGTTGCGCGGACAGAACGCCCAGTACGCTGCCGGCAAGATCGGCACCGAGCCGGCGCCGCCGGGCCAGGCAATCGTCTACACGGTGACTGCGACCGGACGCCTGATCGATCCCGAGGAGTTCGGCGACATCATCGTGCGCGCGTCCGGTCCTGGCGGGGTGCTTCGCATCCGCGACATCGCGCGCGTCGAGCTCGGCGCGCTCAACTACGACACTTCGAACACGATTGATGGCCGGCCGGCCATCGGCATGGCGACTTTCCTCCAGCCGGGCGCGAATGCGCTCGAGGTCGCGCAGCGCGTCAGAGAGCGCATGGCCGAGCTGAAGGAGGGTTTCCCCGACGGCGTGGGCTATGGCATTCCGTTCGACACCACGCGGTTCGTCGACGCCTCGATCAAGGAAGTGATCAAGACCATCTTCGAGGCAGCGCTCCTCGTGCTCGCCGTGGTCTTCATTTTCCTGCAGACCTGGCGCGCTACCCTCATTCCGATGATCGCGGTGCCGGTGTCGCTGATCGGCGCCTTCGCCGGCCTCTGGGTCGTCGGCTTCACCATCAACACGCTCACACTCTTCGCGCTTGTGCTCGCGATCGGCATCGTCGTGGACGACGCAATCGTCGTGCTGGAGAACGTCGAGCGTCTGATGCGCGAGAACAAGATGCCGCCGTTCGAGGCGGCGATCGAGGCGATGCGCGAGGTATCCGGCGCGGTGGTCGCGATCGTGCTCGTGCTCTGCGCGGTGTTCGTGCCGGTCGCGTTCCTCGGCGGCATCGCCGGTGCGCTCTATCGCCAGTTCGCCGTCACGCTCACCTTCGCGGTGGTCATCTCCGGCTTCATGGCGCTCACGCTCACGCCAGCGCTCTGCGCCATCATGATGAAAGCAGGCGAGCATCACTCGAAGATCTTCGAGCCTTTCAACCGCGGCTTCTCCTGGCTCACGCAGCGCTTCTTGTGGTTCGTGAACCTGGCGCTCAAGCACCGCATCGTCTCGTTCGCCGCGACGATCCTCATCCTCGTGATGACCGCTGGTCTTTTCCTTCGCATTCCGGGCAGCTTCGTACCGTCGGAGGATCAGGGCTACATCTTCGGCTCGCTCCAGCTGCCGGACGGCGCGACGCTCGAGCGCACGCGCAAGATGGCCGACGATATGACGAAGCTCATCGCCGCGAATCCGGGCGTGCAGAACACGCTTGGCATCATCGGCTTCGACCTGATCGGCGGCGGCAACAAGACCAACACCGCGACGATGTTCATCCCGCTCAAGGACTGGGACGAGCGCGGATCGAACACGGCGCAGG
>JAFARH010000277.1 GCA_019245555.1 Betaproteobacteria bacterium | reverse complement strand
GGGATCGTTGAGGTTGCCGAAGACGATCGCATCGGCCGGGCACGTCTGCTGACACGCCGTCAGGATTTCGCCGTCGGCGACCGCGCGCTCGTCGTTTTCCGCCGAGATCTTCGCACGCGTGATCCGCTGCACGCAGTACGTGCATTTCTCCATCACGCCGCGCATGCGAACCGTCACCTCCGGGTTCATCTGCGCCTTCAGCGATTCATCGTGCGGCGTGTGATCGAAGAAGTTGAAGCGCCGCACCTTGTAGGGACAGTTCTGCGAGCAGAAGCGCGTGCCGACGCAGCGGTTGTAGACCTGCACGTTGAGGCCCTCGCTGTCGTGCACCGACGCTTCCACCGGGCAGACGTACTCGCACGGCGCGTTCTCGCAATGCATGCACGGCACGGGCTGGAAGTGCGTGCGGTTCTTCTCGTCGTAGCGATCGACGCGGATCCAGTGCATCTCGCGTCCGGCCATGACCTGATCCTTGCCGACGCTCGGTATGTTGTTCTCCGCCTGGCAAGCGATCGTGCAGGCGTTGCAGCCGATACAGGCGTTGAGGTCGATGCTCATCGCCCAGCGATAGCCTTCGTAGGGCCACGCAGCATAGAGCGACGTGTCCGGCTTCTCGGCCGCGAACGTGGCGATCTCGAGCAAGGGCACCTCGCGCGCGAGAGCGCGGCCTTCCATGCGGAAGTGCTGCTGCGTCGTAGCGAATTCATGGCGTCCTGGCACCTTCGCCACGGTGGCTCCGCTCACGTTCCACGGCGAAGTGCGCAATGGGTAGGCGTTGAAGCCGGCGCGGTTGCCGACCGAACCGGCACGGCTGCGCCCGTAGCCGAGCGGAAGCGTGATGCTGCCGTCTGCGTGTGCGGCCATGACCCATACCGGAGCGCTCACCGAGCGGCCGCTGTGCGAAATGTCAACCAGGTCGCCAGTCTCGACGCCCAGCTCCCGCGCAGACGCGGGTGATAGAAGGGCTGCGTTGTCCCAGGTGAGCTTGCTGTCCGAGCGCGGCAGCTCCTGCAGCCAGGCGTTGTTGGCGAAGCGGCCGTCGAGCACGCTCTGGTCTGCGACGAAGCGCAGGTGCCATCGCTCGGCCTTGCCCGCTTTGACCTCAGAGGTGGAAATCGTGGTCGGCGCAAATGCCGTTCCATCGATCACGCCTTTGCGCAGCGCTGCTTCCCAGTCGATCTTTCGCCACGTTTCGCGTACCAGGTCGTAGCCGCTCTTGCCCTCGCCCGTGAGAAGCGAGAGGAGCTCATGCGGCGACATGCCGCCATAAAGCGGCGCGATCAGCGGCTGCACGATGCTTGCGGTGCCGTCGAAGGCGCGCGTGTCGCTCCAGTGCTCCATGAAGTGCGTAGCCGGCAAGTGCCAGGTGCATCGCGCGGATGTTTCGTCGTTGTAGAGCGAGAGGTGCGCCGAGAACGGCACCGCGCCGAGGTCGAGATCGACCGGCGCGTCGTAGGCAGGGTTGCCGCCGACGATGAGCAGCGCCTTCACGTCGTGCAGATCGTGGATGGGACTGAACCGCGGAGCCGCCGGCGGGATGTAGGTCACCGATGCGCCGAGCTCCTGGTTCAGACGCTGCACGAGCGTGTGCGCGGCCGGCGAAAGCGCGTCGCCGGCGATGATCACACCGTGGTGCGCGCGAAGGTCGCGCAAGATCGCCTGGTAGCGGGCGTCCTGCGCCGCGAGCCAGGCCTCGATCGCGGGAACCGACATGGCATAGCGGTGATCGGCCATTGCACCGACGAGCGATGGTGCGCTCTCGACGGCATAGAGCCGGCAATGCCGAGCACGCGCATTGGCGTACTGCCGCGCGTAGTTCAGGCGATAAGGGTGATCGTCGAGGAAGCGCGAGTCGAGGCTGAGGATCGCGCCGGCTTCCTCCAACCGGTACAGCGCGGGCTGCATGCCGAAGGCAAGCGGGTCCCAGGCATGCACCACGCAACGGGGAAAGCGCGAGCGAAGCGCCTCGATCTGTCGAAGCAGGGTGGGCGACGTGGCGTCACGCAGGAGGAGGTGGAGCCCTTCGCCGCGCGGCAGCTTGGAGAGGACGTTGGCAAGCTCGGCTTCAAAGGCGCCGCGCGTGGCTGGCTCGCCGTGCCGGCGCGGCGCTTGCGATCGCTCCGGGTCCCAGAGCTCGAGCACGCTCGCCTGGCCGTGGATGCTGGTAGCACCAAGGCTGCCCGGGTGCGCGGGATTGCCCTCCACTTTCGTCGGGCGGCCGGTATTCGATTCGACCAGCAGGCCCTCCGCCGCGCCGACGAATGATGCGGCTGTGGCGAAGAAGCGCGGGATGCCGGGGAGCTCGGCTTCGGGCTGCTGCGCATACGGGACGATCGGCTCGCGCGGCCGGCTGCACGAGCCAGTAGCGAGCGCCGCGGCCGCCGCGCCGAGCTTGAGGAAATTGCGGCGGGAGATCTTTATCGGTGACACGTCGAGCAATCGGTGAGGCGCTGCGTCGAAAGGAGGTGCGGGTTCTCCTGCCGCGGTGCGGGTCCCATGTCGAACACCCGATCCGGCGCGCGCAGATGCGGTGCCGGATCGCGATGGCAGGCGAGGCACCACTGCATCTCGAGCGAGGCGACGCGGACGATGCGCGGCATGTGATCGACGCGCCCGTGGCACTCGACGCAGCCGACGCCCTTCGCGATGTGGATGCCGTGGTCGAAGAAGACGAAGTCCGGCAGGTCATGCACGCGCGTCCAGTGCAGCGGTTTCCCGGTGCGCGCGGCCTCGCGCAGCGGCGCGAGCATCGGCGCGTCGCCATAGAGCTGGGAGTG
>JAFARH010000185.1 GCA_019245555.1 Betaproteobacteria bacterium | reverse complement strand
CGCACGCAGCGCGTGCACTGGATGCAGCGGCTCATCTCCTCGGCAGCGACCAATGGGCCCAGCTCCTTGCGGAGCACGACGCGCTTTTCTTCCGTAAAGCGCGAATTGCTCGGTCCGTAGCCGACCGCAAGGTCCTGCAACTGGCATTCGCCGCCCTGGTCGCAGATCGGGCAATCGAGCGGATGGTTGATGAGCAGGAATTCCATGACGCCGTTCTGCGCGGTCTTCGCGGCCTTGGAGTGCGTCTGCACCTTCATGCCGTCGGTGACCGGCGTCGCGCAGGCGGGCAGCGGCTTCGGCGCCTTCTCGATCTCGACCAGGCACATGCGGCAGTTCGCCGCGATCGAAAGCTTCGGGTGGTAGCAGAAGTGCGGCACGTAGATGCCGAGCTTGTGCGCGGCGTCCATCACCGTCGAGCCGTGCGGGACTTCGACCAGCTTGCCGTCGACTTCGACTTTGAGGTCCGCCATCAGGCCGCCTCGGCAATCTTGTGCATATGGGCGCCGGCGCGACCCCACTTGGGCTCGATGTCTCCGTGCACCGCGCAATGCTTGTGCTCGATGTGGTGCACGAACTCGCTGCGGAAGTGCTTGAGGAAGCTCTTCACCGGCAGCGCCGCGGCGTCGCCCAGCGCGCAGATCGTGCGGCCGGCGATGTTGTCGGCCACGTTATCGAGGAGCGCGAGGTCTTCCATGCGCCCTTCCCCGTTCTCGATGCGATTGACCACGCGGTAAAGCCAGCCGGTGCCCTCGCGGCACGGCGTGCACTGGCCGCAGGACTCCTCGAAGTAGAAGTAGGACAGCCGCTCCAGCGCCCTGACCATGCATGTGCGCTCGTCCATCACGATCACCGCGCCGGAGCCGAGCATCGAGCCCGCCTTGGCGATCGAGTCGTAGTCCATGTCGGTCTTCATCATGATGTCGGCGGGCAGCACCGGCATCGACGAGCCGCCGGGAATCACGGCTTTCAGCTTGCGCCCGCCGGCCATGCCACCCGCCATCTCCAGGAGCTTGGCGAACGGCGTGCCGAGCTTCACTTCGTAATTGCCGGGCTTCGCCACGTGCCCGGTGACAGAGAAGAGCTTGGTACCGCCGTTATTCGGCTTGCCGAGCGCAAGGAACGCATCTCCGCCGCTGCGCACGATCCAGGGTACGGCGGCAAAGGTCTCGGTGTTGTTGATGGTGGTCGGCTTGCCGTAGAGGCCGTAGCTCGCCGGGAATGGTGGCTTGAAGCGCGGCTGGCCCTTCTTGCCCTCGAGCGAGTCGAGGAGCGCGGTTTCCTCGCCGCAGATATAGGCACCGTAACCGGCGTGCGCGTGGAGCTCGAAGTTGTAGCCCGAGCCGAGGATGTTCTGGCCGAGGTAGCCCGCCGCCTTCGCTTCGGCGAGGGCTTCCTGGAACTGCTCGTAGACTTCCCAGATCTCGCCGTGGATGTAGTTGTAGCCCGCAGTCGCCGTCATCGCGTAGCCGGCGATGATCATTCCCTCGATCACCGCATGCGGGTTGTAGCGCAGCAGATCGCGGTCCTTGCAGGTACCCGGTTCACCTTCGTCGGAATTGCACACGACGTACTTCGCGCCGGGAAACTGGCGCGGCATGAACGACCATTTGAGCCCCGTCGGGAAGCCCGCGCCGCCGCGGCCTCGAAGGCCGGACTTCTTCAGGTCGTTGATGAGCGCCGTCGGATCCGCCTTCTCGCCGAGGAGTTTCTTCAGGGCGGTATAGCCATCGCGCGCCTCATAGTCCTTGAGACGCCAGTTGCTTCCGTCCAGGCCTTTCATGAGGATCGAGTCGGGGCCGTAATTCAGCATTACTTGAGTTCCTTGATGAGCTGATCCAGCTTCTCGTTCGTCATGTAGTCGTGCATTTTCTTGTTATTCACCAGGAGCACCGGCGCCATCGCACAAGCGCCCATGCACTCGCCTTCCTTGAGCGTGAATTTGCCGTCGGCCGTCGTCTCGTTGAAATCGACACCGAGCTTCTCGCGCAGGTGATCCGCCGCGGCGAGCGCGCCTTGTAGGCCGCACGGCAGGCAAGTGCAGATGGTGATCTTGTATTTGCCCGTCGGCTGCAGGTTGTACATCGAGTAGAAGGTCGCCACCTCGTATACCGCGACCGCCGGCATGTCGAGGTACTTCGCGACGGCGTCCATCGTGTCGTTGGAGAGCCAGCCCTTCTCGTCCTGCGCGATGATCAGCGCCCCCATCACCGCCGATTGCTTCTGGTCCGCGGGATATTTGGCGATCTCGCGATCGATTTTCTTGAGCGACTCGGCCGAGAGCATCAGAGCTCGCCCTTCCAGTAGTCGACGTTGCCAGACGCGGCCTCGGTCGAATGCCGCCAGCCTCCGTCGTACGCAATGATCTTGCCGGAATCGGGATATTCGCAGATCTCCGGATCGGTCATTGTGCTGATCGAAAGGTAGGCGAGGTCCGAGCTCGAATCGTTCACGATCTGGTGCGCCGTTTCGGGACCGCCGACCGGGCAGCAGATCACGTCGCCCGCGCGGATCCGGCGCGTCTCCTTGCCATAGCGCAGCGTGCCGGTGCCGGAGACGATGAAGAACATTTCTTCCTGGCTCCGGTGGCTGTGGAAGGGGCAGGCCTTTTTGCCTGCCGGCACGACGTCGTACGAATAGCCGAGCTGGCGCGCGCCTACGACGGGGCCGATCCGCGCGCAACGCGAGGCGTATTTGTCGCCCTTGGTAAAGTCTTCGAGCTTGAGCTCGTCGAGGTTGACCACGTTCTTCACCGGTCAACCTCCCCGAAGACGATGTCCTGGGTCCCGATGATCGCGACGGCGTCCGCGATCATGTGGCCGCGTGCCATCTCGTCCAATGCCGAAAGGTGCGCAAAGCCGGGAGCCCGGAGCTTCAGCCGGTAGGGTTTGTTGGCGCCGTCGGAGATGAGATAGACGCCGAAC